>NZ_QMIN01000032.1:0-23937 GCF_003287795.1 Actinomyces sp. Z5 | reverse complement strand
GCCGCTCACTGTGGCTTCGCCGAGCGCATGCCCCTGCTTATGGCCGCATACGCGCCACGCGCTCTACCTGCGTCCACGCCAGCGGGTCCGGAGCGGAGCCGACGAACTCGCCGTCGACGACATTGTTGAACCCGGTCAGCACCCACTGCCCGTCGCGTAGTCGGAACAACTGACCGGCATACAGATGCTCGGGCCGCAGATAGCGTGCCGCATCCACATCCCACGGACCCAGCGGCCCGGCCCCCTCGGCGATCCACACGCCGCCGGGGCCGGGCTCGGCCTGCATGTCATCCCCGCAGGAGAAGACCAGCAGGTGCTGTCCCTCGACCTGCCGCGACTGGCTTACCTCGAGCTGGCCAAACCTGCTCGGATCCGTCAGTGGTGGCAGTACCTCCCAGTGGTCGAGGTCGTCGGAGACGGCATGGCCGATGACGCCGGCGTGCAAGCGGTCGACGCCGCGGGCACGGGCGGTGATCAGCATGTGCCAGCGTCCTTCGTGCTGGAACACGAAGGGGTCCCGCCATGGTTCGTCGAAGGCATACCCGGGGTTCCACTTCTCATACCAGCGGCCATCGGCCTCAAGCGGCTCCGCGCAACGGCGCTCGAAGGTGATTCCATCGGCGGAGTCCGCCCACCCGATCCGTTGCACCATGCCGCGTTCCGCGCGGGAGATGCCCGTGTAGAACACGCGCATGCCGCCGTCGGGCCGCATCACGGTGCAGCCGGTCCAGATGGCCTGGTCGTCGAATGCCGGCCCATCGGAGTGCACCAGCGCGTCGGGAAGCAGCCGCCAGTCGCGGGCATCGTCGGAGACGGCATGGCCCAGCGCGGCCCGCCAGTGACGGCGGTCAGGATCATGCAGTGCACGAGAGGCGCGCAGGAAGAACAGGTGGTACTGCTCGCCGTCGTCGGCAACCCAGTGGTCCCACAGCCAGTGGTCTGGGAGCGTGAGCGCCATCGGTCACCCCTTCACTGCTGTCCCCGCGAGCGACTGCACGAAGGACCGCTGGAAGATGACGAAGATGATCAGCACCGGCAGGGTGATCAGGGTGCCGTAGGCCATGATCTGCCCCCACACGGGGTTGAGCTGGAAGAAGTACTGCATACCCACGCTCACCGGCCGCATCGACTCCTGCTGGATCACCATCAGCGGCCACAGGTAGGAGTTCCACGCCGGCAGCATGGTGATGATCGCGACCGTGGCGAACGTAGGTCCGGACAACGGCACGATGATCTTGCGGTAGATGGTCCACCATCCCGCGCCGTCCACCCGGGCGGCCTCATCGATCTCCTTGGGGATGTCACCGAAGTGCTGCGCGAACAGGAAGATCGCCAGGGCGTTGGCGATGTAGGGCAGGATCTGCACCTGGTATGTGTTCAGCATGCCCTGCTTGAACAGGAATCCGTCGACGGCCCACTGGATGGAGGGCAGTTTGGCCACCCAGAAGACCAGCGGCACGGCGATGGTCTCGAAGGGCACCATGAGGGTCGCCAACACCAGGGAGAGCACGATGTTCTTCCCCTTCCACCGCATGCGTGAGATGGCAAAACCGATCATGGAGTTGACGATCAGCCCGAGGCCGACGATTGCGACCGTCACGATGATCGAGTTGGCGATGAAGCGACCGGCGGGGACCCGGTTGAACACGCCGGCGTAGTTGTCCAGGCTCAGGTCGCCCACCGGCAGGAAGGCCCGCAACGAGCCGAGGTCGGAGAAGATCTGGGCGTCGGGCTTGAGCGAGGAGAAGATCATGAACAGCAGCGGGAACACGGCGACGATCGCCGCGAGGGTGAGCCCGACGTAGGTCAGGATCTTCGAGCGCCGCTTGGTGGCGGCCCGGCCGCGACGGCGCGACGTCGGCGCAGTGGCGACGTCCTTGTTGGTGTCTGCGGCGGTCATGTCAGTCGTCCTCCCGGGTCAGGCGCCGCTGGATGAGGCTGATCAGCAGCACGGCGATGAAGAAGATCAGGGAGATCGCGCTCCCGTATCCCATGTCCTGTTCGCGATAGCCCTTGCGCACGGCGTGGTAGACGAGCGTGGAGGTGGCGTCCTGCGGACCGCCGGAGGTCATCACGTCCACCTGAACGAACAGGCCCAGTGCGGCGATGGTGATGGTGACGAGAATGAACACCATCGTGGAGTGCAGTCCGGGCCAGGTCACGTAGCGGAAGCGCTGCCAGCCGTTGACGCCGTCCAGGGAGGCGGCCTCGTAGAGGGCCGGGTCGATGCCCTGCAGGCCGGACAGCCAGATGATCATGTGCAGGCCAACGGCCTGCCAAATGGACAGGACGATGATCGCGGGCATGGCGGTGCCGGGGTTGTTGAGCCAGGCGACGGCGGTCCAGCCGCCTCCCGTGATGGTGTTCAGCATCGAGTTGAACAGGCCGTCGTCCTCGTAGAAGAAGCTCCACAGGATGGAGACCACCACCATTGAGGTGACCACGGGCATGAAGATCATGGTGCGGAACGCGGTCACGCCCTTGACCTTCTGGTTGACCAGGATCGCCAGTGCCAGGGCGAGGCCCGATTGGCATGGGACGACGATCAGCGCGAAGAACGCGGTGTTCGTCAGTGAGCGCATGAAGGTGGGGTCGGCGCTGAAGGCACGCGTGAAGTTACCCAACCCGATGAACTGGGGCGGGTTCGGGGAGATCAGCCGCGCGTTGGTGAAGCTCAGCACGAAGGTGAGCACGATGGGGATGACGAGGAACAGCAGAAGCAGCAGCAGGGCGGGCGTGGACATGAGCCAGGCCGTGCGCGCCTCCTGGCGCAACGCGGCGGACCGCCCGGCGCGCCTCTTCTTCGGTTTGGTTGATGCTAAAGACATAGCAGTTCCCTTCCCGGTGGGGGCGCGAGTCGCCCCCACCGGACTTGCAGGAGGGTTACCGGTCATCAGCTGGCCTGGTAGCCGTTGTTGGACTTGATGTCGGCGTCGATGTCCTTGACCGCCTGGTCGAGGGTGGACTTCACGTCGGCTCCGGAGACGATGTCGCGGGCGGCCTTGTCGAAGATCGAGGAGATGACCTTGTAGCCGGGCGTGGCGGGACGCAGGAGGGCGTACTTGGTGCCGATCTCGTACACGGGCTCGAGCGCGCCGCCCTCCTTGTAGTACTCGGTGCTCGGCGTAGCCGAGGGCACGGAGGGGAAGTTGCCGATGGCGTTGGAGTACTCCACCAGGTACTCGTCCTGCATGAGGAACTCGATGAAGGCGTTGGCCGCGGTGGGGTTGGAGCTGGTGGCGGACACGCCCCACTGCCAGGAGCCACCGCCTACGTGCGCGCCCTCGCCGAAGTCCACCGGCGGCAGAATGAGCACCTCGTCCTCACCGAAGGTCTCCTGCGACTGGAGCACCTTCCAGCCACCGGCGTAGTACAGGGGCACCTTGCCCTGCAGGAAGTCCTGCCCGTCGGTCGCCGGGGTCTCCGAGGCGTACCCGTTCTCGAAGCAGGAGCGGAACCACTCGCCCCACTGCACCGCCGCATCGCCGTTGAGGAAACCCTCGGCGGTTTCGAAGGTCTCCCGGTCGATGAGGTCGCCGCCGAAGGACTGCAGCATCGGCGCGTAGGCGTAGGGCCACCACTCGGCGGTGTCCGCGACGGAGAAGTCGATGGCGTAGTCGTAGTCCTCTAGTTCGGACAGCTTCGCCAGCGCGTCGTCGAACTCATCCTTGGTCCAGGGCTCGTCGATGCTCGGCACCGGGACGCCGGCGGCCTCGAAGGCGGACTTGCGGCCCAGGAAGCACAGCGACGTGTCGTAGGGCCCCACCGAGTACAGGGTGTCGTTCCAGTAGCCCTTGGCGGAATCGATGATGTTGTTCTCCAGTTCGGAGGAGATCTGGAGCGGGGCGAGGTATCCGGCCCAGGCCCAGTTGGGCATGATCGGGCCGTCCAGGTCGAGGATGTCGGGCAGGTCGCCGGCCACAGCGGCGGCCGCGATGGAGTCGTTGTAGGAGGCCTGCGGGAACGACTTGAGCTCGACGGGGGTATCGGGGTTCGCCTCGTTGAAGGCGGCGACCGCCTTCTCGACGACGGCGAGCTCCTCCTCATTCCCGCCGTTGTGGGTCCACAGGCTGATGCCGCCCGAGGCGCCGGATCCGGACCCGGAACCGCCCTGTTGGGAGGAGCAGGCGGCGAGAGTGGCGGCGATGGCAGCGGTAGCACCAAGGCCGAGGAAGGTGCGGCGAGTGGTGGACATGAGCACTCCTTCGTGTGTCACCTAAATGGTTGGGTTAACCGGGATCGGGGCGATCCCGGGGATTGTGGGCCGCCGAAGGTCTAGGCGGATGCGGGCGCGGTCGAGCCGCGGACGATCAGGTCGCATTGGCAGCGGTGGGTGGTGGCCGGTGTGGGCAGGTCGCCGGCGATCAGGTGGCGCACCAGCCAGTCGGCCATCTCGTAGTGGGGCAGGCGCATGGTGGTCAGTCGCGGCGCCAGATTGGTGGAGATCAGTTTCAGGTCGTCGAAACCGACCACGGACAGGTCATCGGGTATGGAGAGCCCGAGCGCGGCCGCGACGCGATACACGCCGGCGGCAATGCCGTCGTTGTAGCAGAAGACCGCGGTGGGGGGATCCGCGCGGTCGAGCAGTCTCCAGGCGGAGGCGTCGGCCCCTTCGGGGTCGTTGCCGCCACGGATGATGAGCGAGGGATCGGGGGTGATCCCGGCGGCGCGGAGGGTGTTCTCGTAGGCGGTGTGGCGCAGCCCGATGGCGACCGTCGAGTCGTCGTGGGTGATATGCCCGATGCGCCGGTGGCCGAGCTCGAGCAGGTGGGTAACGGCGGTGTTGGCGGCGGCCGCCTCATCCGGAACGACACCGACGACGTCGTCCCGGTCCGCGAAGCCGTTCAGTACGGCGACGTTGGCCAGCTCGGGCGGCACATGCACCTGCTGGTGGTACATGGCGGCGTGGACGATGACGTCCACGCGCCGTGAGCGCAGCTCACGCACCGCTCTGCGGGACTGCTCCGGCGCTCCGCCGGAGTCCGTCAGCAGGACCGACCAGCCCAGTTCCCGGCTGGCGGTGAGGATCGCATCGATCATGGCGACGGCGTACGGCGTCGACAGCACGTTCTCGCCGAGAACCCCCACGGTGTGGGTGCGGCGGTTGCGCATACCGCCGGCAAGTGCGTCGCGCACGTAGCCGAGGTCCTCTGCCGCGGCGCGCACGCGCGCCGCCGTCGCCTCGGAGACACGCCCCTTGGCCTTGCCGGACAGCACCAGTGAGGCGGAGGCGGTGGAGACGTTTGCGGCGTCCGCGACCTCGGCGAGGGTCGTCATCGCTCCTCCTGTCCGCTCATGAGCCTGGCTGCTGTGCCCGTCAACACGAGTGTGAGGCTCACGACGACGTTAAGTCAATCGATTAACGTCACAGCTGCGTATACGAGAGGGCCTGGGCGCGTGGCCCGAACGTTCAGCCGGCGTTCGCCGCCCAGCTGCGCGCCCCGCGCACCAGCCGTTCGAGCCCGTCCTCCACGCGGGCGCGCTGGGTGCCCAGGTTCATACGCAGGAAGCCGGCCCCGGCCGCCCCATAGGCGGTGCCGGGCGTGAGCACCAGTCCGGTGCGGGAGCGGATGTGGGCGGCCAGGGCGGCGGTCGCGTCCCCGGGTGCGCCCGCCGGCCCACCCGGCCCGGCGCCGTCGGCTCCCCCGCCATTGCGGCCGACCGCCCCGGCGCCGCACAGCAGCGCGCGCACGTCGATCCAGGACAGGTAGGTGGCCTGCGAGACCGGGGCGGCGCAGCCGGGCAGTTCACCCGCCACCACCTCGGCCACCCGCGCCTTGTTGGCGGCGACGTAGGCGCGCACCTCCCCCAACCAGGCCTCCCCCTCAGCGCTGTAGGCGGCGACGACCGCGGGCACCGCGAACACGCCCGGCTCGGCGACCTCATCGGTGTTCAGGCTGCGCTCCACACGGGCCCGCAGGTGCGGCTCCGGGATGACGACCGTCGCCGAGTGGACGCCGGCGGTGTTGAAGGCCTTCGACGGCGACAGGCAGGTGATGCCCACCTCGGCGCACACCGGTGCGGCGGCGGCGAAGGGCGTATAACCCACTCCGGGCAGGGTGACGTCGCAGTGGACCTCGTCGGACACGACGGTCACGTGGTGGGTGGCGGCGAGTGCGCCGAGGCGGGCCAGTTCCTCCCGCGTCCACACTCGGCCGACGGGGTTGTGCGGGTTGCACAGGATCATCAGCGTGGTCAGCGGGTCGGCGAGCTTGGCCTCCAGATCCGCCCAGTCGATCGTCCACTCGCCGTTCTCACCCTGCAGCAGGTCACTGGTGACCAGGCGCCGGCCGTTGTTCAGGACGCTGTTGGTGAAGATGTTGTAGACGGGCTGCTGGATCAGGACCTTCTCGAACACGTTGGTCACGCTGCGCACGATCGAGGAGATCGCGGCGACTACCCCCGTGGTGGGGATCAGCCAGTCTTGCTGGAGCGGCCAGTCGTGGCGGCGTGCCCACCAGGCGGTGACGGCCTGCTCGTAGGCGTCGGTGACGACGGCGTAGCCGAGCAGGCCCTCGCGGGCCACCCGGGCGAGGGCCCGGCGCACGACGGGCGCGGTGCGCAGGTCCATGTCCGCCACCCACATGGGCAACTCGTCCGGTCCGGCCTCGTCCCATTTCAATGAGCCGGTGCCACGCCGGTCGGTGGGCTCATCCAGGTTGAAGTCGGCGGGGGCCCTCATGCGACCGCCTGGGGCGACCAGCCGGTCTCAATGCGGGTGGCCGCGGGGTCCACCCGGTCGGGATGAATGATCTGCTCGCCGATGGAGCCCGCCCGGATGACGCCGTCGGCAGGGTCGGTCAGCGAATCGAGGTGGCCGATGACCTCGGCGTCGATGCCCCGGCAGTACTCGAAGGCGAGGGTGGTGTCCAGCAGGCGACAGCCACGCAGGACGAGCCCATCGATGTAGCACAGACCCTGCAGGCTCTGGATGGTGCAGTCGACGAAGGTGACGTTGCGGGAGTTCCATCCCAGGTACTCCCCCACGATCATCGAGTTCTCCACCACCACGTTCTCGCAGTTCCAGAAGGCGTCCTTACTCAGCAGCACACTGTCGCGTACGGTCGCGTCCCGGGCGCCGTCGAAGGCGTAATTGCCCGTCAGGCGCAGCCGCTCGGCGGTGACACCGGCGGCGTCCTTGGCGAAGTAATCGCCGGTGGCGTTCACGTCCTCAAGCGTGATCTCCCGGCAGCTCCACAGGGTTTCTTCGGCATGCGGCAGGTCTACACGCCGCAGGCTGATGCCGCGGCCGCGGCGGAAGGTCTTGGGGGCGGCCACCAGCGTGCCGTCCAGACGGATGTCGTCGGTGTACCAGATGCCGGAGCGGGCGGTCTCCAGCAGGGCGCCGCCGGTGACCGACACGTCCCGGCAGTACCACAGCGGGTACTTCCACTCGAACACGGTGTCGCTGATGCGCAGGCCGCGGCTCTCCTTGAGCGGGGACTCGCCGTCGGCGAAGGTGGAGTGGGCGATGGTCAGGTCGCGCGAGGCGTACAGCGCGCGTTCACCGGTCAGGCGGCGATGGTCAACCACCGAGCCGACATGGTCGGGACAGCCGCCCGGGGCCTCCGCGGCGGTACTAGGAGATGCGGTCAACGTCATGGCATCGACTGTAGGCGGGCGGCCTCCCCGCAGCGAGGCCATGACAGTACCCCTCAGTCCCGGCGTGCCAGGGCCGCCCGGATCAGGCCCGCGAACAGCGGGTGGGCGTGAGTGGGGCGCGACTTGAACTCGGGGTGCGCCTGCGTGGCCACATAGTAGGGGTGCAGTGACCGGTCGAGTTCAACGAACTCGGTCAGCTGCCCGTCCGGGGAGGTACCCGTGACATGCAGCCCCGTCCCCTCCAGCCGGTCGCGGTAGGCGTCGTTGACCTCGAAACGGTGGCGGTGCCGCTCGGACACCTCGGTGGCACCGTAGGCCTCCGCGACCAGTGAGCCCGGCGTGAGCAGGGCCGGGTAGGCGCCCAGGCGCATCGTCCCGCCGAGGTCTCCCCCGCCGGTGACGAAGCGGCGTTGCGAGTCCAGGGTCGTGACCACCGGGTCGGGCGTGTCGGGCTCCATCTCGGTGGAGGAGGCGCCGCTCAGGCCCAGCAAGTTGCGGGCCGCCTCGATCACCATGCATTGCAGGCCCAGACACAGCCCGAGGGTGGGCACGCGGTGCTCGCGCGCCCAGCGCAGGGCACCCACCTTGCCCTCAATGCCGCGGATCCCGAAGCCGCCGGGGACGACTACGGCGTCGACGCCTGCCAGCGCCCGCTGCGCTCCGGCTGGCGTCTCGCAGGTGTCGGAGGCGATCCAGCGGATGTCCACGGCGGCGTCGCAGGCGAAGCCGCCGTGGCGGATCGCCTCGGTGACGGACAGGTAGGCGTCGTGCAGCTCGATGTACTTGCCGACCAACGCCACCTCGAGGCGGTGCTTCGGGGCGTGTACGCGCTCCAGCAGGGCGTTCCACTCGGTCCAGTCCACATCCCGGAAGGCCAGGTTCAGGCGTTGCACCAGGTAGGCGTCGAGCCCCTCCCGGTGCAGGGCGGGCGGCACCTCGTAGATGCTGTCCACGTCCCGGCACTCGACGACGGCGCCCGGCTCCACGTCGCACATGCGCGAGACCTTGTCCTTGATGCCATCCGGCAGCGGCCGGTCGGTGCGCAGTACGAGGGCGTCGGGCTGGATGCCGATGCTGCGCAGCGTGGCCACCGAGTGCTGGGTGGGCTTGGTCTTCAGCTCACCGGCGGCGGGCAGGAAGGGAATCAGGGAGACGTGGACGAAGGCGACGTTCTCCCGCCCCAGGTCGGCGCGCACCTGCCGGGCGGCCTCCAGGAAGGGCTGGGACTCGATGTCGCCCACGGTTCCACCGATCTCGGTGATGATCACGTCGGGAGTGGCACCGCTGTCATCCGGTTCCGCCTGGGCGCGCATCACCCGTTTGATCTCGTCGGTGATGTGCGGGATCACCTGGACCGTGTCGCCCAGGTACTCGCCGCGACGCTCCTTGGCGATCACGGTGGAGTAGACCTGGCCGGTGGTGGCGTTGGCGGCCCCGGACAGGTTCACATCGAGGAAGCGCTCGTAGTGGCCGATGTCCAGGTCCGTCTCGGCACCGTCCTCGGTGACGAACACCTCCCCGTGCTGGAAGGGGTTCATTGTGCCCGGGTCGACGTTGATGTAGGGGTCCAGCTTCTGCATGGCCACACTGATGCCACGGGAGCGCAGTAGGCGGCCCAGGCTGGAGGCGGTCAATCCCTTGCCGAGGGAGGACACGACACCGCCGGTGACGAAGATGTGATGAGGGACGGCGGGGGTCTTCCCGCCCGGACGTGCAGGTGCGTTACTCACGGGCCTTCAACGTAGCACCGGGACGAAACGCGCCCGACGCATACGCCCACCGGCGGCCCGCCCCGGCCGGTTGGGCCGCGGGCACCGGCGGCTACACGTCCAGGCCGTACAGGATCGTGCCGCGCGTGGCGGTGTACCCCAGGTCGAGGAACAGGTCGACGGCGCCGCTCGGGTCGTCTGACTCGAAGCCGGCCGCCGCATACTCCATGCCGTCGGCGGCGTAGGCGCGCATGACCGCCGTCAGTAGTGCCGGGCCGGCGTCGCGGGAACGGTAATCGGCAAGCACCCCGATGACGTCGGTGTAGCCCTCCCGCCAGCCGAGTGCCTCCCAGTCCTGCTCGTAGCGGCTGGAGAGCGCATAGCCGGCGACCCGGGCACGGTCTCCCGACCGGTCCAGTGCCACGAAGCTCCACTGGGGTGCGAAGTAGGCGCGCCCGGCCCGCCACTCCTCCGGGCTCATGCTGCCGCCGCCGGAGTCGGCGAAGGCCTGGTTGTGGGCGCGGCGCACGGCGTCGTCGAGTTCCTCCGACCAGGGCTCGATGGTGAGGAAGCCATCCAGGTCCACCTCCGGGATGGGCTCGGAGAGCGGGCGGCGCACCTCCCGATACCAGCGGCGCGGTTCGAAGCGCAGCTCGGCCAGGTGCTCCTTCATGCGTTCGTCATCCTCCAGCACGGTGGTGACGATATGGGCGGGCACTGCGACCGTTGAGGAGCCGGTCGGCTCCCCAGCGCGCTCGGCGCCAATAAGGTGCCGGGCCCGTTCGGTCTGCCAATGCAACAGCGCCACCCCGATGCCGCGCTTGCGCCACTGCGGGTCGACCGTCCCGGTCATGGAGGCGTAGATCTCTCCGGCCGGCCGCAGTCGCACCAGTCCGAAGGCACGCATGACACCGTTCTCGTCACGGCCGGCCACCCCCGAGTAGGTGGGGTCCACGAAGTACTCGGCGGTCTCCTGGGCACTGGTGCGGTATGGGGGGTTGTCCGCCGCCTCGGAACGGGCGATGAGCTCGGCCAACTCGGTATTGTCGCGCGGCCCCAGCGGCGCCCAAGTGAGCATGCGGGGCAGCGCGGAACGAGGTCCGGGACGGAGCATCGACCAGGGACCGCCCGGGCCGGTGCGGCGCGTAGAGCCGTAAACAGGTGTCATGTGCGTCTCCTTCGACGGGACCGGGCCGACTTTAAGGGTACGGGCAAATGGCTCAGGCGTCGATGCGTTCGCGGTCGACCTCGGCGGCGCCCTCGATGATGAAGTCGCGCCGCGGCTCCACGCTGGAACCCATGAGCAGCTCGAACACGTTCTCCGCCTCAAGCAGCTCGGCCTCATCGCCCAGGGTGATGCGCCGCAGGGTGCGGTGCTCGGGCTCCATGGTGGTCTCGGCCAGCTGGTGGGCGTCCATCTCCCCCAGGCCCTTGTAGCGCTGCGGCTCCTTGAAGCTACGACCCTGCTTCTCCAGCTTGCGCAGGGTGGTGACCAGCTCCTCGTCGGAGTAGGTGTAGATGACCTCGCGCTTGCGCCGGCCCTGAGCGGAAACCTCGATGCGGTGCAGCGGGGGGACGGCGGCGAAGACCCGGCCGGCCTCGATCATGGGGCGCATGTAGCGGAAGAAGAGGGTGAGCAGCAGGGTGCGGATGTGGGCGCCGTCGACGTCGGCGTCGGTCATGAGGATGACCTTGCCGTAGCGGGCGGCGTCCAGGTCGAAGGTGCGCCCGGAGCCGGCCCCGACCACCTGGATGATGGCGGAACACTCGGCGTTGCGCAGCATGTCCGCCTGGGAGGCCTTCTGGACGTTGAGGATCTTGCCGCGGATGGGCAGCAGCGCCTGGAACTCGCTGTTGCGGGCGTTCTTGGCGGTGCCCAGGGCGGAGTCCCCCTCAACGATGAACAGCTCGGAGGAGGCAACGTCGTCGGAGCGGCAGTCCGCCAGCTTGGCGGGCAGGGTGGAGGTCTCCAGAGCCGTCTTGCGGCGGGTGATCTCCTTGTGCATGCGGGCGGACACGCGGGCGCGCATCTCCCCGACGATCTTCTCCTGCAGGGCGCGCGACTGCGTCTTCAGGTCCCGCTTGGAGGAGGTCAGCAGGGCGGTGAGTTCCTTCTCCACCACCTTGGCGACGATCTGCCG
Source organism: Actinomyces sp. Z5 (assembly GCF_003287795.1). Taxonomy (NCBI): domain Bacteria; kingdom Bacillati; phylum Actinomycetota; class Actinomycetes; order Actinomycetales; family Actinomycetaceae; genus Actinomyces; species Actinomyces sp. Z5. The sequence continues at coordinate 12,485 of NZ_QMIN01000032.1, read as the reverse complement.
CACGGGAGCGGTACCGAGCACCTCCTTGGTCTGCCCCTCGAACTGGGGTTCGGGTACACGCACGGTGATGACGGCGGTGAGCCCGGCGAGGATGTCGTCCTTCTCGATACGCCCGTCGCGACTGGTGACCTTCAGGGCGCGGGAGTTGGCGTCGATCTGCTTGCGCAGCACCTTGGTGACGGCCTGCTCGAAGCCGGTCAGGTGGGTGCCGCCCATGGGGGTGGCGATGATGTTGACGAAGGAGCGCTCGGTGGTGTCGTAGCCGATGCCCCAGCGCAGGGCCACGTCGACGGTGCAGGTGCGTTCGACCTCGGTGGGCCGCAGGTGGCCGGTGCGCTTGTCGAGCTGCTGCACGGTCTCGGTGTAGGTGCCCTCGCCGGTCAGGCGGAAGGTGTCGGTTACGGATCCGTCGGTGGCCAGGAAGTCGACGAAGTCGGCGGTGCCGCCCTCGGCGTGGAAGACCTCTGCCCCCTCATCCTCGGCGCCGGCGGTGAACAGGTCATTGGCGCCGCGCGCGGACCTGGCCGACTTGCCTGTTTTATCCGCCCTTGTCGCCCGGCCGGGGCTCGTCCCACCCTTGACGCTCAAGGCCGGGTCGTCGGCGGCACCACTGGCGGTGGCGGCGATCGCCTCCGGGTCGCGCTCGTCGGTGAGGGTGAGGGTGAGCCCGGGCACCAGGAAGCTGGTCTGCCGCAGTCGGGCCCGCAGAGCGGTGACGTCGTACTGCGCGGGAGCGGGGAAGATCTCGGGGTCGGCCCAGTAGCGCACCCGGGTGCCGGTGACGCCGCGGCGCACCTTGCCGATCACGCGCAACTGGGAGGCCTCGGTGTATTCCGCGAAGGGAGCGTCCGGGGTGGGGCCCGCGGCGGTGTCGGTGAAGACACCGGGCACGCCCCGTCTGAAGCTCATGGCGTAGGTCTTGCCGCCGCGGTCCACCTCCACGTCCATGCGGGCGGACAGGGCGTTGACCACGCTGGCGCCCACCCCGTGCAGGCCACCCGCGGAGCCGTAGGAGCCGCCGCCGAACTTTCCGCCGGCGTGCAACTTGGTGTAGACCAACTCGACACCGGTCAGCCCGGAGGAGGGCTCGACGTCCACGGGCACGCCCCGCCCGGTGTCACGCACCTCGATGGAGCCGTCGGCATGCACGACGACGGCGATGCGGTCCCCGTAGCCCTCCAGGGCCTCGTCCACGCCGTTGTCGATGATCTCCCAAACGCAGTGCATCAGGCCCCGCTGATCGGTGGAGCCGATGTACATGCCAGGGCGCTTGCGCACCGCCTCGAGCCCCTCAAGAACTGAGAGGTGGCGGGCTGAGTAGGACTGGGAAGAATCTGGCACGGGCCGAATTTAGCCGATTGTTGGGGCGGGTCAGGCATCCCGCGCCGTCGCCGGAGGTGTGGTCTTCGCCCGTAGCCGGAGGATCGGGGCCGCCGCTGATTCCCGCCGTTCGCCGTGGGCGCAGGCGGTGCGCCCGGGGCGGAAAACCGCCCGACGGCGTTGGCGTGGGCTCCCGGTGGTGGTGGAATCGAGCCATGAGCACGACAACTCCAATCTCCCCCACGGTCGCCGATCCGACGACCGCGCCCGAACAGGCCACCGGCCCCACCGCGGCGACCGAGACGCGTCCGCTCACCACGGCCGATCGTTGCGACGTCTGCGGCGCACAGGCTTACCTGCGCGTGGTCCTCGCCTCCGGCGAGCTGCTGTTCTGCGCCCACCACGGCCACGCCCACCGGGACGCCCTGGAGCGCCAGGCCCTGTTCATCCAGGACGAGTCCGACCGCCTGACCCGCTCCGACGAGGTCGACTAACCGATTGGCGACGACCGGCTCACCCGCCGGCCTGCCTCAGCCTGCTGCCTACGCCCTCTGGCCGACTCGGCCAGAGGGCGTAGTAGTGGTGCACGGGGCCGTGCCCGTGGCCGACGCCGAGCGCGTCGGCGTGCGTGAGGGCTCCGGTCAGGTAGCCCTTGGCATCCCTTACCGCCGTTATCCAGCTCTCCCGCTGCGGGCGCAGCGCCGCAATCGCCGCGGAGAGCGTGCAGCCCGTGCCGTGCGTGTTGCGGGTGTCCACGTGGCGGCCGGGCAGCAGCAGCGTGCCGTCCGCATCCGCATACACGTCGGTGGCGTCCGCGCCGAGGTGCCCGCCCTTCAGCAGCACCCGGCGGGCACCGGCGTCCAATAGGAGCTCCGCCTGGCGGCGCATCGCATCGGTGCTCGCGGCCGGTGAACGGTCCAGCAGGGCGGCGGCCTCGTCCAGGTTCGGGGTGATCAGGTCCGCACGCGCGCACAGGCGCCTGACGGCGCCGATGGCCTCGGCATCGAGCAGCCGGTCCCCGGAGGTGGCCACCATCACCGGGTCCAGGACGGTGTTGGCCAGGTCGGGCAGGTACTCTCCCACCGCCTCGGCCAGTTCGGCGGTGGCGAGCATGCCGACCTTGGTGGCGTCGGGGGTGATGTCCGCCAGCAGGGCGTCCAGCTGCAGGCGCACGAAGTCCACGGGCACGGCCCGCACTCCGGCGACTCCGCGCGTGGACTGGGCGGTCAGTGCCGTGACCACGCTCATGCCGTAGGTGCCGAGCGCCCCCATGGTCTTCAGGTCCGCCTGGACGCCGGCGCCCCCGGAGGGGTCGGAGCCGGCGATGGTCAGTGCCTTGGGGATCGGTGTGTTCATCGCGCGGCCTCCCAGGCCCGGCGCAGCCGCCGGGCGGCGGCGCGCGGATCGTCCGCCAGGCAGATCGCGGAGACGACGGCGGCCCCGGCCAGTCCCCCGGCGCGCAGGGCGGGCAGGTCGGCGGGCGTAATGCCGCCGATGGCCACGCATGGCAGCGCAATGTCGGCCGCCAGGCGGCTGACGCCGTCGGTGCCGATGCCTGTGGGCGCGTCGGCCTTGGTGGCGGTGGCACGTACCGCGCCGACGCCCACGTGGTCGCAGGCGCCCTCCGCTGCCGCCGCGGAAAGTGCCTCCGGGTTGGCCGCGGACAGGCCCAGGTAGGCGTCGTCGCCGATGAGCTCGCGCACCACGGTGGCGGGCAGGTCGCGCTGGCCCACGTGCACGCCCGCCACCGGCGCCCCCAGGCGGCGGGCGGCCAGGTACACGTCGACCCGGTCGTTTACGAGTACCGGGACCAGCTCACCGACGGCGTTGGCGACGTCGCAGACCTGGGCGAGGAAATCGGCGCCGTCTGCGTCTTTGGCACGCACCTGCACGCAGGTGGCGCCGCCGGCCACGGCGGCCCTGACCGTGTCGGTGACGGTGCGGCCGCGCGCGCGGCACTGGGCGGCGTCGGTGACCAGGTAGACCCGCAGGTCGGGGGCGGGCCTCATGAGATCGGAATCCTGGCGACGTCGTCGGCGTCCAGGGCGTACAGGGCGTCGAGGAATGCGGGCGGGAAGGAGCCTGGGCCCGCGGCCGTTGCCGCGGCGATCTCGGCGGCGGCACTGTAGGCGGCGTGACAGGCGACGGTCGCCGCGAAGGCGTCGGTCCCGATGGCGGTCCCGGCGGCTAGGAAGCCCGCCGCCAGCGCGCCCAGGGCGCAGCCGCCGCCGGTGACGCGGGTCAGCAGTACGGAGCCGCCGCCCACCCGGCTCACGCGTGCACCGTCGACGACGGCATCCACGGGCCCGGATATCGCCACCACGGCGCCGGTGCGCGCCGCGAGCGACCGGGCGGCGTCCAGGGCGGTCTCCACGGCGGCGGTTGTCTCCACCCCGCGGCCGCCCGCACCGGCGCCGGCCAGGGCGATGATCTCCGAGGCGTTGCCGCGGATGACCGTGGGGCGTTCCTCCAGGAGCCGTTGGGCCAGGGCGGTGCGGTGCACCAGGGTGCCGACGGCGACCGGGTCGAGCACCCAGGGCACGCCCGCCATCCGCGCGGCGGTGGCGGCCTCCACGGCGGCGGCACGCTGCTCGGGCTGGGGTGTGCCCAGGTTGATCAGCAGGGCGGAGGCGGCGGAGGCGAAGGGCCCGGCCTCCCCGGTGACGTCGACCATGGCGGGGGCGGCCCCGGCGGCCAGCAGCACATTGGCGGTGAAGTTCGTGACCACCGCATTGGTGATGCAGGCGACCAGGGGGCCCTCGGCGCGCAGGGACTCCAGCACGGCCGCGGGTCCCGGAGACGGCGCCGCGGCCGCCGGCCCCGTCGACTGTGGCGGGGGCTCGTTCGGTTGGGTGTTGACGGACACGTGCTGCGCCATGCGACATCCCTTCGTCAGCATTATCTGAACAGGTTCAACGGGTTTGTTCTCAGCCTTGCGGCACCCCGTGTCGTGGGCACAACGATAGCAAACGACACGCCGCTCACGCACGTCATGCGATCCTTGGCCAACATTGAGCGGTCCTAGTCAGATTATGAAGCACCCCAGGGGCTAGCTCTCGTTCCCCTCCGCAGACTAAGCGCTCAGCTTTCTCATCAGTAGAAGGGCCGAAACTCACGCAAGAGCTTCTTCGAGCTCCTTTCGGATCACCCACGTAGGTCGGTACATCTGCGCACCACCATTTACACGGCTGGATCGAACGAAGCCGTAGCGGTCCTGGTAGTAAGACACCAACTTGTCGTCCCGTACATCCAGCACGAGGAACTTGCTCCCCGCAATATCAGCCGCCTCCACGTGCTTGGCGTACGCACAGAGCATCAGAACCTCACCCAAACCCCTGCCCTGATGACCCCGATCAAGGGCGAACTTACCAAGCAACTGAGCCGGGAAGGGATTGTTCAGGTTATACACCCACTCCCTGTTGGAACCTACGAACGCCTTATCCGTCTTGGCCACGTTACTCGGGATGATCTGGTGGGCGCTGAGCGTGAAGAAGCCCCATACATCGGTATCATCACTAGCCGGAGAGAGCACCCACACCGCGCACATGTCTTCACGCTGCCATTTCAACGCAGTGTCACTTAACCACCGGTCCATCTTGTCGTCGCGCCCGCAACTGAAGAAATCGACGTAATGATTGTCGTCCATCTTCCGAAGGCTCAGCCCCTTACTGGAAAGAAAGCCAGTCAAGCGGTTGTGATTCATGACGCAAAGCGGAAGGCACGTACCGCATCAACGAAGGGGCGATGCACCTCTGCTCGGGATTCAATAGCAGCCAGTTCTGTTGCCGAGGCGGGTAAGACCATCGCGGGAGGCAGCCCGTCAAGCGTCTCGTCCGACTTCGGCGTGCGACCGAGAAAGTAAGCAATCATGTCCGCACGCGTCAGATCGCCGCGCTTCGTACCTGTAGGCCGCGCCTTCCAGGCATCATCCCAAACAGACTCCTCGTGCGTGAGTTCGACGAGATCCCGACTCGTTTTGCCACCATACGCCGACCAGACGGCGTCCAGAACGGCCGTCTTGTACGCGTCCAGCTCGTCCCGGTCGTCCTCACGCTCCTTGCGCTGGTCCTCGATCATGGAGAGGTCAGCATGCGCCTTTCCGGCATGGGCACTGAGCAGCTCGCCAACTACCGGCCCCTTAGGCATGGCGTAGAAGGTCTCGCCGAACAGTGGCTCGCCTGTCAGATGTGCGTACCAACCGAAGGCGTAGAAACAGAGCTTCTGCAGCTTCACAGTCTCAATCGAGCCTCCACTGCGCTCAATCAACTCTGTTGCGACGTCGAAGACCGTGGTCATGGTGTTCACCTCCCGAAGCCAGATGCGGTTGATACTACCAAGCGGCAAGACTCCAATCACGTGGGCTCAGTCTCACCCCGCTGCCCAAATCACGATACTGCTGGCAAACAACTGGCCGATACCCCGCGATGAGGAACTTCGACGCAGCCGACCCTGCTAAGCCGCCCCGGAACCGGTCAGTTCCGGGGCGGCCGAGCCGTGTAGGAATGAGGGCTTGCCGTCGCCTCAGTCGTCCAGATAGTCGCGCAGCACCTGGGAGCGGCTGGGGTGACGCAGCTTGCTCATGGTCTTGGACTCTATCTGCCTTATACGCTCGCGGGTCACCCCATAGACCTTGCCGATCTCGTCCAGCGTCTTGGGCTGACCGTCGGTCAGGCCGAAGCGCATGGAGACCACGCCCGCCTCCCGCTCGGACAGGGTATCCAGGACGGCGTGCAGCTGCTCCTGCAGCAGCGTGAAGCTGACGGCGTCCGCGGGGACAACCGCCTCGGAGTCCTCGATCAGGTCACCGAACTCGCTGTCCCCGTCCTCACCAAGCGGGGTGTGCAGGGAGATGGGCTCGCGCCCGTACTTCTGCACCTCAACGACCTTCTCCGGGGTCATGTCCAGTTCGACGGCGAGCTCCTCCGGAGTGGGCTCGCGGCCCAGGTCCTGCAGCATCTGCCGCTGGACACGGGCGAGCTTGTTGATGACCTCGACCATGTGGACGGGGATGCGGATGGTGCGCGCCTGGTCCGCCATGGCGCGGGTGATGGCCTGGCGGATCCACCAGGTGGCGTAGGTGGAGAACTTGTAGCCCTTGGTGTAGTCGAACTTCTCCACGGCGCGGATCAGGCCCAGGTTGCCCTCCTGGATCAGGTCCAGGAAGAGCATGCCGCGGCCGGTGTAGCGCTTGGCCAGGGAGACGACCAGGCGCAGGTTCGCCTCCAGCAGGTGGTTCTTGGCGCGCTGACCGTCCTGGGCCACCCAGTGCAACTCGCGGCGGTACTTGGCATCCATGTCGTTGCCCTCGGTGGCCAGCAGGTGCTCGGCGTACAGGCCCGCCTCGATGCGCTTGGCGAGCTCGACCTCCTGCGCGGCGTTGAGGAGCGCGACCTTACCGATCTGCTTGAGGTAGTCCTTGACGGGGTCGGCGGTGGCGCCGGCGGTGACGACCTTCTGTGCGGGCTCGTCGCCCTCATCGGAGTCGGAGACCGTGAAGGAGCCGTCCTTGCCCTTTTCACCCTTGGACTTCCGCGACTTCTTGTTGGCGGCCTTCTCCGCCTCCTCCCGGCGGATACGGTCCAGTTCGCCGGTCAGGGCGGCGATGGAGGGGTTCATCTTGATGCCCTTGATGATCCAGCCGCGGAAGATGTAGCCGTTCTGGGTCAGGAACTCGCGGGCGACGACGGGCTCCTCCTCACCGGGGATGACGAAGCGCGGCACGGGGCCGTGCCCGTAGGGGGCCAGGGTGATCGGATCCTCCAGGGTGCCGTCGCCGTTGATCTCCAGGCCCTCCACGACGGTGCGGCTGCGCACGAACAGCGTGGCGCCGGGCGCCAGTCGCACGTCCTTCAGGGCGGCGGGGGTGTTGAAGGGGTGGCGCTTGGTGCCGTCGCCGTTCTCCTCCAGGGACACGTCCAGGTAGTAGTCGCGCAGCTCGGGGGCGGGGGCCGCGGCCTCCGGCTCGTCGTCGCCCTCGTCCTCGGAGTCCTCCGGCTCGTCGTCGTCCTCCGAGTCCACGTCATCCGCGTCGACGTCGTCCTCCACCAGGTCGTCGTCCTCGTCCTGCGCGAGGTCCTCATCCTCGTCGAGGTCGTCCAGATCGACGTCCTGCTTCTCCTCCAGGGCCTCGTCAACGTCGTCGGCGAATTCGACACGCTCCCGCGCGGTGGTGGGAGCAGGAGCAACTGTGGAAGTAGCCACGGATTTCCTTTCGCGGAGCAGACGGTTCGGCCGGAGCGGTGCATGGAGCCTCGGCGAAGTTTACGCGAGAACCCAAATGGTCTCACAGGCGCACGCGCCTAACGCGAGGACTTCACACGAGATCCGGCTACCACTACCAGCGCGAAGAGCAACGATGCGGACGCCGTGTCTATTCCCGAGCCCGATCATCTAGCCTGTGCGCATGACCGACGTGGACGCCCTGCTGCCGCTCGTGCGCGGCGCCGTCGATGCCCGCCTGGATGAGGTGCTGGCCCGGCTGCGCGCCCAGTGGCAAGACTCCCCCGCCGTAACCGATGAGCTGCTCGAGGCAGCCGCCACGGCCCTGGCGGGCGGGAAGCGAATGCGGGCGGTTCTGGGCGCAGTGGGATTGACCCTGGCGGGAGGAGACGCCGACCCCGCCGCCGTGGCGGCCGGCCCGACCGCGGCCCGGCTGGGCGCCGCCCTGGAGCTGTACCAGGCGAGCGCGCTCGTACACGACGACGTCATCGACGCCGCCGACACCCGCCGTGGCCGGCCGGCCGCACACCGTCGTTACGCGGCCCGTCACCGTCGGGCCGGCTGGACCGGCTCGGCCGACGTCTACGGCGTCAGTGCCGCGATTCTCCTGGGAGACCTGCTCATGTCGGCCGCCACCGCACAACTGGGCCAGGCGACGGCCGGCTGCGAGCGCGACGCGGCACGGGCCGCCCGGGACGCCTTCGACGCCATGACGGCGGAGGTCGCCGTCGGCCAGTTCCTGGACGTGCACCAGGAGGTGATGCCCCTGCCGGCCCCGACGGACCGACCGGTGGCGGCGGGTGCCGCCATGCGGGAGGCCGCACTGGAGGTGATACGCCACAAGTCGGCGCGCTACTCGGTGATGTATCCGCTGCAGGTGGGGGCGCTGCTGGCCGGCGTGGCCCCCCATGGCGAGTTGTTGACCGCCCTGGAGGTATTCGGTGAGGAGATCGGGATCGCCTTCCAGCTGCGCGACGACGTGCTGGGCGTATTCGGCGACCCGGCCCTGACCGGTAAGCCGGCCGGTGACGACCTGCGCGAGGGCAAACGGACGGTGCTGGTGGCCCTGGCCTGGCAGCGCTGCAACAACGCGGGCCGGAAGCTGTTGACCCGGGTGCTGGCCGGGGACGAGGCCGCCACGGCCGCGGACTTGGCGGCGGCCGCCGCACTGATCCGCGACTGTGGGGCCTTGAACGCGCATGAGGATGAGATCGCCGCCCACACCGCCACCGGCCTCGCCGCGCTGGAGGCCGCCCCGGGCGCCCTGCCGGAGCGTTCGCGGCGCACCCTGTTGGGGCTGGCAGAAATGCTGACCGCCCGCCGCAGCTGACTGCGGGCGCGGCGGCCCCTGACGCACCGGGGCGTGCGAGCCCCGTACACTCGGCTACGTGACCAAGGATCCTCTCATCGGCCGGCTGGTCGACGCTCGCTACGAGATCGTCGACCGCGTGGCCCGTGGGGGCATGGCCACCATCTACCGGGCGCATGACCGCCGCCTGGACCGCATGGTGGCCCTCAAGCTCATGCACCCGCACCTGGCGGACTCCCCGGACTTCGTGGCCCGGTTCCGCCGCGAGGCCCGCGCGGCGGCGCGGTTGTCCAACCCGGGGGTCGTGGCCGTCTACGACCAGGGCAGCCTGGACGGCATCGCCTATCTGGTGATGGAACTGGTGGAGGGCCCCAATCTGCGCGACCTGATCGCCTCCGGTCCGTTGACCGTGCGTGAGGCGCTCGGGCTGACCGCCCAGATCCTGGGGCCGCTGGGGGCGGCTCACCGCGCCGGCCTGGTCCACCGCGACGTCAAGCCGGAGAACGTGCTGCTGCCCGCCGACGGCTCGGTCGCCAAGGTCGCCGACTTCGGGTTGGCCCGCGCCGTCACCGAGGTCGCCCAGACCACCACCGGGAACGTGCTGGGCACGGTCGCCTACCTGGCGCCAGAGTTGATCACCACCGGCTCCTCCGCCCCCTGCGCCGACGTCTTCTCCGTCGGCGTGATCCTGTATGAGCTGCTCACCGGCGTCCAGCCCTTCGAGGCGGACACACCCATCCAGATCGCCTTCCGCAACGTGCACGAGGACATTCCCGCCCCCTCGCTGCGGGTACCCGACCTGCCCGAGAGCGTGGACGAGCTGGTCGCGGCGATGACGCGCCGCGATCCGCACTCCCGGCTGGACGACGCCGACGCCGCCCTGGACCGACTGCGGCAGATCGTCTCCACCCTGAGCGAGGCGGAGTTGGCCGTCAAGCGCGGCGGCGCCACCGGCTCGGTGCGCACCCAGGAGGTGCTGGCCGCTAACGCCGAAGCGGCCCGCACCGCGATGCTGGTCACCGACGGCACCGAATCCGATGCGGACGCCGCCGAGGCCGCCGCCGACGCGGCCACCCCGGGCGCCGGGCTGCGCACCGTCTCGCTGCCCATCGGTTCCATCGCCCCGGACGGGGCGGCCGGCGGCCGGGACGGCACCACGCGCGCCCTGGACCGCAGTCGGCTGTCCCGCGGCGCGGACACGCAGAACACGCAACCGGTGGCCCGCCACTCCGCGCGGCACCCGCGCCGACGCGCCGTGATCGCCGCCGCACTGCTGCTGGCGGCGGCCGGGAGCGGGGGCGCCTGGTACCTCACGGCCGGCCCCGGCCGCACCGTCCCGGTGCCGCAGATCGTGGGGATGAGCGCACAGGACGCGCAGGATGCGGTCGAGGCGGCCGGACTGGTGTGGGGCGCCCCCACCCGCGCCTACTCCGACACGGTGCCCGCGGACTCGGTGATTTCCTGCTCCCCCGGCGCCGACACCCGACTGCACCCCGGCCAGGCAGTGACGCCGGTGATATCCCGCGGCATTGAGCAGAAGGTCGTGCCCGACGTCGTCGGCTCCACTCAGGAGGACGCCACCAGCGCGATCGTGGACGCGGGCCTCACGCTCGGGGCGGTGACCAAGACCTACTCCGACGACGTCGCCTCCGGCATGGTGATTTCCTGCGAGCCGCAGTCGGGCAGCACGGTGGATCACTCCTCCGCCGTGGCGATCGTCGTGTCCCTGGGGCGCCAGCCCGCCACGGTCCCGGACGTGACCGGCATGAGCGTGGAGGATGCCACCACCACGCTGGAGGCGGCCGGGCTCACGCTCGGCACCCAGTCGGAGGCCTACTCCGACGATGTGGCCTCGGGAATGATCATCTCCTCCAGCCCGGCCTCGGGGGCGGAGGGCTACCACCACGGCGACGCGGTGGACGTGGTCGTGTCCAAGGGGCCGGAGAAGGTGAGCGTGCCCGACGTCGTCGGGATGAGCGAGCGCGAGGCCGTGACCGCGCTGGAGGACGCGGGGCTGGACCCGCAGGTCTCCCGTGTCATGGGCGGCTTGTTCGACACGGTTCACTCCACCGACCCGTCGGCCGGGCAGAGCGTGGAGAAGGGCTCACAGGTGACGGTGAACGTGATCTGAGCCCGGGCCGACTCAGCCGCGGAGCATCTCCGCCACCTCGAAGGCCATCTCCAGGGACTGCTGGTGGTTCAGCCGCGGGTCCACGAGCGTCTCGTAGCGGCGCGCCAGCCCGGCCTCGTCAATGTGCTCGCCGCCGCCGAGGACCTCGGTGACGTCGTCTCCGGTGAGCTCCACGTGAATGCCGGCGGGCACGGTGCCCAGCGCCCGGTGTACCTCGAAGAAGCCGCGCACCTCGTCCATGATCGTGTCGAAGCGGCGGGTCTTGTAGCCGTTTTCAGAGGTGATGGTGTTGCCGTGCATGGGGTCGGTGATCCAGGTGACCGGTCGGCCGTCGGCGCGGACGATCTCCACCAGGGGCGGCAGCACGTCGCGGATGCGGTCGGCGCCCATGCGGGTGATCAGGCTGAGCCGGCCGGGGTCCCCATCCGGGTTGAGGTGGTCGATCAGGGACAGCAGCTCATCGCGGGTCGTCGTCGGGCCGATCTTGACGCCCACCGGGTTGTGCACGCCCGCCAGCAGTGCGACGTGGGCGTCGTCGGCACCGCGAGTGCGCTCCCCCACCCACAGGAAGTGGGCGGAGGTGTCGTAAAGGCGCCCACTGCGGGAGTCCTCGCGCGTCATGGCGTCCTCGTACTCCAGCAGGAGCGCCTCGTGCGCGGCGTAGAAGTCGACCTGGCGCAGGGCTTCGAAGTCGACGCCGGCGGCCTCCATGAAGCGCATGGCCCGGTCGATCTCCTCGGCGAAGGACTCGAAGCGCTTGTAGGCGGGGTTCGCGGTGAAGCCGCGGTTCCAGGAGTGGACTTCACGCAGGTCGGCGTAGCCGCCCATCGTGAAGGAGCGGATCAGGTTCAGGGTGGTGCCGGCGCGCAGGTAGGCGTCGACCATGCGCTGCGGGTCGGGGATACGGGCCTCGGCGGTGAAGGCGTGGTCGTTGACGGAGTCGCCGCGGTAGGAGGGCAGGGTGACACCGTCGCGGGTCTCCGTGTCCGAGCTGCGCGGCTTGGCGTACTGGCCGGCCATGCGGCCGATCTTGACCACCGGGGTGGAGGCGCCGTAGGTGAGCACCGCCGCCATTTGCAGAATGGTTTGCAGCTTCAGGCGGATGTTGACGGCGGTGTTGTCGTGGAAGGACTCGGCGCAGTCCCCGCCCATGAGCACGAAGGCGCGCCCCTGGGAGGCCAGCACCATCTTCTCGCGCAACGAGTCGACCTCGCCGGCGAACACCAGTGGCGGCCGGGTGCGCAGGTCGGCCGCGGCGTCGGCCAGCGCCTGCGGGTCCGGGTAGCGGGGCTGCTGGGCGGCGTGGTGCTGGCGCCAGCCGGCCGCCCCGCCGGGTACCTGGAGCTCGTTCATCATGGGGTCAGCATAGGCGTGCGGGACCGCTGCCGAACCCTCACGCCGAAAGGTGGGACGCAGGGCACGCCGTCGGCCGGGCTCCCCTTCGGCGTCTTGTTGCGCACAGCGAGCCCAGAGGGGGCGGGCGGACGCGTTCTCCCGCGTCCGCCC
>NZ_QMIN01000031.1:11323-16701 GCF_003287795.1 Actinomyces sp. Z5 | reverse complement strand
GGCCGGGCCGGGGTCTCCCCCGGCCCGGCCGGAGCCGTGACATTTGCTGTGCGTGTCGGCCGCCGCCGTGGCAACGGCCGGCCCGTGGTCAGCGCGCGGCCAGCGTGCCGCCCGCGGCCTCGACCTTCTCCTTGGCGGAGTCGGACCAGGCGTCGGCGGTGATGTCGAGCTTGACCGCGACGTCGCCGCCACCCAGCACCTTGACCAGGCGGCCCTTGCGCACCGCGCCCTTGGCTACCAGGTCTTCAACGCCAACCTGGCCGCCCTCGGGGAACAGCTCGGCGATGCGCCCGACGTTGACGGGCTGGTACTCGACCCGGTTCGGGTTGCGGAAGCCGCGCAGCTTGGGCAGGCGCATGTGCAGCGGCATCTGGCCGCCCTCGAAGCCGGGGCGAACCTGGTACCGCGCCTTGGTGCCCTTGGTACCACGGCCGGCGGTCTTACCCTTGGACGCCTCACCGCGACCCACGCGGGTCTTGGCCTTCTTGGCGCCCGGAGCGGGGCGGAGGTCATGCAGGCGAACGACCTGCCCGGCCTCCTCGTGCTTCTTCGTGTCAGCCATCTCAGGCCTCCTCAACGGTGACGAGGTGCGCCACCCTGGCGATCATGCCGCGCACGGACGGGTTGTCCTCGCGGACCACGGACTGGCGGATCCGGTGCAGGCCGAGGGCCTTCAGGGTCTCGCGCTGGCGGCGGGTACCCCCGATGCCGGAGCGGACCTGGGTCACCTTGATCTGCCGGGCGTCCTGCTGTGTCTTAGCGGTTGCGGCGTCAGCCATCACACACCCACTCCTTCAGCGGCCTTTTCGGCCTCCTTCTTCTCGGCCTCGGCGCGCTTGGCGGCCTCACCCTCGGCGCGGGCGCGCAGCATGGACTGCGGCGCGACCTCCTCCAGGGGCAGGCCACGGCGAACCGCGACCGACTCCGGCTGCTCGAGCTGCTTGAGCGCGGCCACCGTCGCGTGGACGATGTTGATCGCGTTCGAGGAGCCGAGCGACTTCGACAGGATGTCGTGGACGCCGGCGCACTCCAGGACGGCGCGCACCGGGCCGCCGGCGATAACACCGGTACCGGGCGAGGCGGGCCGCAGCAGCACGATGCCTGCGGCGTCCTCCCCCTGGACCACGTGCGGGATGGTGCGGCGGATCATCGGGACGTGGAAGAACTCCTTCTTCGCCGCCTCGACGGCCTTGGCAATGGCGGCGGGAACTTCCTTCGCCTTGCCGTAGCCGACGCCCACCGTGCCCTCACCGTCACCGACGACGACCAGCGCCGTGAAGGTGAAGCGGCGGCCGCCCTTGACGACCTTGGACACGCGGTTGATGGTGACGACGCGCTCGATGTACTTGTCGTCGTTGCCCCGGCCGGTGCCCCGGTCGCGGCGGTCATTGTTGCGGTCACGGCGGCCGCGGCCCTCGCCGCGGTCGCTCTCACGCCGGGCCGAGCCGTCGGACGACGCGGACCTGTCTCGCTGCGGTGCAGCCATCAGAAACTCCTTAGCTTTCTCGTCGTCTGGCTCAGAACTCCAGGCCGCCCTCGCGGGCGCCCTCGGCGACGGCCGCGACGCGACCGTGGTACTTGTAGCCGCCACGGTCGAACACGACCTTCTCAATGCCCAGCGCCTTGGCGCGCTCGGCAATCAGCTCGCCCACGCGGTGAGCCGCGCCGACCTTGTGGCCCTCGACGCCCTGGGCCGCCGCCTCGTGGGTGGAGGCGGCGCAGAGCGTGTGGCCGATGGTGTCGTCGATAACCTGCGCCACCATGTGGCGGTTGGAACGGCTGACCACCAGCCGGGGGCGCTCGGCGGTGCCGGACACGTGCTTGCGCACGCGCTGGTGGCGGATCTTGCGGGCGACAGCCTTGGTCTTGTCCCTCTTGATCGCGTAAGCCATGGTCACTTACCAGCCTTTCCGACCTTGCGGCGCACGTTCTCGCCGGCGTAGCGCACACCCTTGCCCTTGTAGGGCTCCGGCGGGCGGATCTTGCGAATGTTCGCGGCGACCTCGCCGACCTGCTCCTTGGAGATACCCGAGACGATCACCTTGGCGGGACCATCCACCTTCAACTCGATGCCCTCGGGGGCGTCGACGACGACGGTGTGGGAGAAGCCGAGCGACAGCTCGATGCCGGTGCCCTTCTGGGCCGCACGGTAACCGGTGCCGACGATCTCCAGCTCCTTGGAGTAGCCCTCCGTCACACCGATGACCATGTTGTTGATCAGCGTGCGGGACAGGCCGTGCAGCGAGCGCGAGCGGCGCTCGTCGTCGGGCCGGGACACCAGGATGGAGCCGTCCTCCTGGCGGGCGACCGTCAGCGGCTCGGCGATGGTGCGGGTCAGGGTGCCCTTGGGGCCCTTGACCGTCACGTCATTTCCTTCAATGGTTACATCCACTCCGGCGGGAACCGGAACGGGAAGGCGTCCAATACGAGACATGGTTCTTCTCCGCTCCTTCTCTCACCAGACGTAGGCGAGCACTTCGCCGCCTACGCCCCGGGCCTCCGCCTGCCGGTCGGTGAGCAGGCCGGAGGAGGTGGACAGAATGGCCACCCCCAGGCCGCCGAGGACCTTGGGCAGGTTCGTGGACTTTGCGTACACGCGCAGACCGGGCTTCGACACGCGCTTGAGCCCCTGGATGGCACGCTGCCGGTTGGCACCGTACTTCAGGGTCAGCGTGAGCGTCTTGCCGACCTGGGCGTCGGTCACCTCGTAGCCGTCGATGTAGCCCTCGTTCTTCAGCATCTTGGCGATATTCACCTTCAGCTTGCTGGAGGGCATGGAGACGGTCTCGTGGTATGCGTTGTTGGCATTGCGCAGACGAGTCAGCATGTCTGCGATTGGGTCTGTCATTGTCATGAGTGGGCCTGCGCCCTTCCTCGTCGCGGTTTCCTTCTCGGACCTGCGACGTAAGTTCTTACCAGCTGGACTTGCTCACGCCGGGGAGCTGGCCGTTGAGGGCCATCTCGCGCAGGCAGATGCGGCACAGGCCGAACTTGCGGTACACCGAGCGGGGCCGGCCGCAGCGCTGGCAGCGCGTGTAGGCACGGACGCCGAACTTCGGCTTGCGGTTCGCCTTGACTTTCAAAGAGGTCTTAGCCATGTCACTTCTCCTTGAAGGGGAAGCCGAGCTGCTTGAGCAGCGAGCGGGCCTCCTCGTCGGTCTTGGCCGTGGTCACCACGGTGATGTCCATGCCGCGCACGCGGTCGATGGCGTCGGGGTCGATCTCGTGGAACACCGCCTGCTCGGTCAGTCCGAAGGTGTAGTTGCCGTTGCCGTCGAACTGCTTCGGGCTCAGGCCGCGGAAGTCGCGGATGCGGGGCAGCGAGATGGAGATGAGCCGGTCGAGGAACTCCCACATGCGGTCGCCACGCAGCGTGACGTGGGCGCCGATGGGCTGTCCGGCGCGCAGCTTGAACTGGGCAATCGACTTGCGTGCCCGAGTCACCTGCGGCTTCTGGCCGGTGATGGCTGCGAGGTCGCGCACGGCGCCCTCGATCAGCTTCGAGTCGTGGGCGGCCTCGCCCACACCCATGTTGACGACGACCTTGGCGACGCGCCCGACCTGCATGACGTTGGAGTGCTTGAACTCCTCCATCAGGGCGGGACGCACCTGGTCGTCGTACTTGGCCTTCAGCCGGGGGGCGACGGCGGTCGCCGTGGTCTCAGCCGTGTTCTCAGCCATGGTCACAGATCCTCCCCGGACTTCTTGGCGTAGCGCACGCGAACGGTGCGCTTACGGCCGTTGGGGCGCACGCCCTCCTCGACCCGGAAGCCGACGCGAGTGCGCTGGCCCGTCTTGGGGTCGATCGGCATGACGTTTGAGATGTGGATGGGGGCCTCGACGGTCTCGATGCCGCCGGCGCGGGCTCCCTGGGCGGTCTGCCGCGGGCGCGTGTGCTTGGTTACGCGCTGCACGCCCTCGACGACGACGCGGTCCTCCTTCGGGATGACCCGAAGCACACGGCCGGTCTTGCCCTTGTCCTTGCCGGCGATGACGATGACCTGGTCGCCCTTCTTGATGCGTGCCATGGGTCAGATCACCTCCGGTGCGAGCGAAACGATGCGCATGAACTTCTTCTCGCGAAGCTCACGGCCGACGGGGCCGAAGATGCGCGTGCCGCGGGGCTCGCCATCCTTGTCCCTGATGATGACGGCGGCGTTCTCGTCGAAACGAATGTACGAGCCGTCCGGGCGGCGACGTTCCTTGGTGGCGCGCACGACGACCGCCCTGACGACCTCGCCCTTCTTGACGTTGCCGCCGGGGATGGCGTCCTTCACGGTAGCGACGATCTGGTCGCCGATGCCCGCATAGCGCCGACCCGAGCCGCCGAGCACACGGATGCACAGGATCTCCTTGGCACCGGTGTTGTCGGCGACCTTTAGTCGCGACTCCTGCTGGATCATTGAATGTTCTCCTGTCGTCGAGCCGGTTCTCCCGCCACGCATGGCGGCGCGAGCCTGGCCGAACGTTCCTTCTGGTGGTGCACGCTGCCCGCCGACGGCGGACGAGTCCCGGTACGCAGGCCCCGACAGACACAGGCGCAGGAGCGCGAGGTCTCTGCCGGGCGCACCGAGGGCGCGCGCAACTCCCCAACCCTAGTGCAACGCAGGGAATCGCCGGTAGTCCGGCCGGAAATCCGGGCCTGTGCCTTTGCTCACCACCGCGAGCCGGCGACCGTCGCGGCGGCCCAGGGCACGTGCGGCCGGTCGCCAGTCCGGGCATTTTGGATGGTGGAGCTCCATAAGTCGACCTGCCGCGGCGACGCCTCGTACAATCGCGACAACCGTTCTCGATCATCCGGAAAGGCTGTGCGGCGTATGACCGCTTCCGCTGAACCCGCTTCTGTGGAGTTCCCCGACTACGTCCACCTGCACGAGGCGCCCGAGTTCGACCAGTGGTCGTGCCACTTCGACGTCGGAGAGCCGCGCACGGCCGAAAGCGTTGCCGAACTCGGTCACGAGCCCAACGGGTATTTCTGGGCCGGTGTGGTTCAGCGCCTGGTCGATCTCGGCGAGCTCCCCGAAGTCGAGGCCGACCCCGAGGGCGACACATTCATCGCCTACGGCAGCCGTCCCCTGATGGAACGGCTGGCACGAACGCTCGTTCCGTACTTGACGGATCCAAATGCGCTGACCGCCCTTGTCACCGCGGCAGATGCGGACGGTTTCGACTTCGACGACTGATTCCCACTGCCTCTACTTGGACCGCTCAGCCTAACTTGGACCGCTCTAGACGCTGTCGCAGGCGGTCCAACGGAGGGGGGAACGCGGTCCAAGTAGGCGCACCCCTCCTGCGCCTGCCCGTCACGCCACGCACCGCGCCCACCGGGATGCGCACACAAACCATCACCCGGATACCCCGTCACGAGGTCAAACACG
>NZ_QMIN01000031.1:5405-11083 GCF_003287795.1 Actinomyces sp. Z5 | reverse complement strand
GATAGCTCTCCGCCTAATACGACGACGCCGCAGCCCGGGCTGCCCCGGAGGCTGCGGCGTCGTCGTTGTGTGGTGAAGCCCGTGCGGGACCGCGACCCGATGGCCTACCGGTCCCAGCGACGAATCACTTGGCCTTCTCGAGGATCTCCACCAGTCGCCAACGCTTGGTGGCGCTCAGCGGCCGGGTCTCCATGATCAGCACGAGGTCGCCGGGGTGGGCGTCGTTGTGCTCGTCGTGGACCTTGAACTTCTTCGAGCGGCGCAGAACCTTGCCGTACAGGGAGTGCTTATAACGCTCCTCCACCTCGACGACGATGGTCTTCTGCATCTTGTCGGACACGACGTAGCCACGGCGCACCTTGCGGTGGTTGCGCTGGGGGGCGTCGGTGCCGGCCTGCTCGCCGGCGGTCACGTTGTCAGTGGTCTGTTCGCTCACTTGGCGTCCTCCTCCTGAGTGCTCGGAGCGGTGCGGATGCCGAGCTCGCGCTCGCGCACAATGGTGTAGATGCGGGCAATGTCGCGACGCACGGCCTTCATGCGGCCGTGGTCCTCCAGCTGCCCGGTCGCGGACGCGAACCGGAGGTTGAACAGCTCCGTCTTGGCCTTGGACAGCTCCTCGGCGAGGCGCTCGTCGTCCATGGCGTCGAGGTCTGCGGGGGTGAGCCCCTTGGAACCGATAGCCATCAGATGTCACCACCCTCACGGGTCACGAAACGGGTCTTCATCGGCAGCTTCGCCTGGGCGCGACGCATGGCCTCGCGGGCCAGGTCGACGTCGACGCCGCCGAGCTCGAACATGATGCGTCCGGGCTTGACGTTGGCGATCCACCACTCCGGGGCGCCCTTACCGGAACCCATACGGGTCTCGGCGGGCTTCTTGGTCAGCGGACGGTCCGGGAAGATGTTGATCCACACCTTGCCGCCGCGCTTGATGTGGCGGGTCATGGCGATACGGGCCGCCTCGATCTGCCGGTTGGTGACGTAGGCGGGCTCGAGGGCCTGGATGCCGTAGTCGCCGAAGGCGATCTGGTTGCCGCCCTTGGACATGCCCGAACGGTGCGGGCGGTGCTGCTTGCGGTACTTGGTCCGGCGGGGGATGAGCACGGCTCAGGCCTCCGTTCCCTGATCGGGGGCAGCGTTCTCGGTGGCCGGCGCCTGCTCGGCCTGCTGCTCGTTCTGGCGCGGGGCGCGCTCACCGCGGCGGCCGCCGCGGCGCTCACCACGGCCGCGGCCGCGCGGGGCGGACTCGGCCTGCTGGCGGGCGAACTCGCGCTCGGTCATGTCGCCCTTGTAGATCCACACCTTCACGCCGATGCGGCCGAAGGTGGTCTTGGCCTCGTAGAAGCCGTAATCGATGTTGGCCCGCAGGGTGTGCAGCGGCACGCGCCCCTCGCGGTAGAACTCGCTGCGGCTCATCTCCGCGCCGCCGAGGCGGCCGGAGCACTGCACGCGCACACCCTTGGCGCCGGCGCGCATGGCCGACTGCAGTCCGCGGCGCATGGCGCGGCGGAAGGAGACGCGGCTGGCGAGCTGCTCGGCGATGCCCTGGGCGACCAGCTGCGCGTCCAGGTCGGGGTTGCGGACCTCGAGGATGTTGAGCTGAACCTGCTTGCCGGTCAGCTTCTCCAGCTGGCCGCGCAGGCGCTCGGCCTCCACGCCGCGACGCCCGATGACGATGCCGGGGCGGGCGGTGTGCAGGTCGACGCGGACCCGGTCGCGGGTGCGCTCAATGTCGACCTTGGAGATGCCGGCGCGCTCCATGCCGTTCTCCATGAGGCGCCGGATCTTGACGTCCTCGTCCACGAAGTCGCGGTAGCGCTGACCGGGCTTGGTGGAGTCGGCGAACCAGCGGGAGCGGTGGTCCGTGGTGATGCCCAGGCGGAAACCGGTCGGGTTGACCTTCTGCCCCATTACCGGGCTCCTTCCTGCTTGGCGGTGTCGGCGCGGTCGCCGACGACGACGGTGATGTGACTGGTGCGCTTGAGGATCCGGGCCGCGCGTCCCTGGGCGCGCGGGCGGAACCGCTTGAGGGTCGGGCCCTCGTCGGCGTACACCTCGGTGATGAACAGGTCGTTCTCGTTGAAGCGCTCGCCGTCGCGCTCGGCCTTGTACCGGGCGTTGGCGATAGCGGACTCGATGACCTTGCGGACGGGCACTGCAGCGGACTGCGGTGCGAAACGCAGCACGCCCACGGCGTCGACGGCGCGCTTGCCGCGGACCTGGTCCACGATCCGGCGTGCCTTCATCGGCGTGCAGCGCACGTACTTGGCCTGCGCCTTGGCTTCCATGATTCTTAGCCTCTCAAACTCTCCGGCGCCCGTCAGCGACGCGCCTTGCGGTCGTCCTTGACGTGCCCACGGAAGGTACGGGTGGGAGCGAACTCACCGAGCTTGTGGCCCACCATGGACTCGGTAACGAACACCGGGACGTGCTTGCGGCCGTCGTGGACGGCGAAGGTGTGCCCGATGAAGTCCGGCGTGATCATCGAACGCCGGGACCAGGTCTTGATGACGTTCTTGGTGCCCTGCTCGTTCTGGGCGTCCACCTTCTTCTGCAGGTGGTCGTCGACGAAGGGGCCCTTCTTAAGGCTTCGCGACATGACTGGCTCCTATCAGCGCTTCTTGCCGGTCCGGCGACGGCGCACGATGAGCCGGTCACTGGACTTGTTGGGACGACGGGTACGGCCCTCAGGCTTGCCCCAGGGCGAGACGGGGTGGCGACCACCAGAGGTGCGGCCCTCACCACCACCGTGGGGGTGGTCCACCGGGTTCATGACCACACCGCGCACGGTCGGGCGGACGCCCTTCCAGCGCATGCGGCCGGCCTTGCCCCAGTTGATGTTGGACTGCTCGGCGTTGCCGACCTCGCCGATGGTCGCCCGGCAGGCGGCCTCGACGTTGCGGATCTCGCCGGAGGGCATGCGCAGCTGCGCGTACTTGCCCTCCTTGGCGACCAGCTGCACCGAGGTGCCGGCGCTGCGGGCGATCTTGGCGCCACCGCCGGGGCGCAGCTCGACGGCGTGCACCACGGTACCGGTGGGGATGTTGCGCAGCGGCAGGCAGTTGCCCGGCTTGATGTCGGCCTCGGGGCCGGCCTCGATCCGGTCACCCTGGCGCAGGCCGTTGGGGGCCAGGATGTAGCGCTTCTCGCCGTCGGCGTAGTGCAGCAGGGCGATGCGGGCGGTGCGGTTCGGGTCGTACTCGATGTGCGCGACCTTGGCGGGCACGCCGTCCTTGTCGTGCCGGCGGAAGTCGATCAGCCGGTAGGCGCGCTTGTGACCGCCACCCTTGTGACGGGTGGTGATGCGCCCGGAGGAGTTGCGGCCACCGGTCTTGCTCAGCGGCCGGACCAGCGACTTCTCGGGGCGGTTGCGGGTCAGCTCGCTGAAGTCGGCGACCGACGAGCCGCGGCGACCGGGGGTCGTCGGCTTGTACTTACGGATTGCCATCTCGATCTTCTACCTTCCGTGTCAGTCCGTCACGTCGCCGAAGATGTCGATGGTGCCCTCGCGCAGAGTCACGATCGCGCGCTTGGTGTCCTTCGACTTGCCGATGCCCGTGCGGGTGCGGCGGGTCTTGCCGCGGCGGTTGAGCGTGTTCACCGAGGCGACCTTGACATCGAAGATGGACTCGATGGCGATCTTGATCTCGGTCTTGTTGGCGTCGGGGGCCACGACGAAGGTGTACTGCCCGCGATCCATGCAGGTGTACGACTTCTCGGAGACGACCGGCGCAATAATCACGTCGCGGGGGTTCTTGCTCTTTACGAAGCTCACTTGGACTCCTCCTCACCCTTGCCGAGGAAGTCGTCCAGGGCGGCGGCGGTGAAGACGACGTCGTCGGAGTTGAGGACGTCGTAGGTGTTCAGCTGGTCGGCCTTGAGCACGTGCGCCTCGGGGGCGTTGCGCAGGCTGAGTCGGGTGAGTTCGTCGGTGCCGGTGGCGACCACCAGGGACTTGGGGCGGTCCGTGAGGTTGCGCAGGGCGGCGAGGGCCGACTTGGTGGACGGCTTCTCGGAGGTGACGAACTCGGTGATGACGTGGATGCGGCCGTTACGGGCCCGGTCGGACAAGGCCGAGCGCAGGGCGGCGGCCTTCATCTTCTTCGGGGTGCGCTGGGAGTAGTCGCGCGGCTGCGGGCCGTGCACGGTACCGCCGCCGGTGAACTGGGGGGCGCGGATGGAGCCCTGGCGGGCGCGGCCGGTGCCCTTCTGTCGGTAGGGCTTGCGGCCACCGCCGCGGACCATGCCGCGGGTCTTGGTGGCGTGGGTGCCCTGGCGGGCCGCGGCCAGCTGGGCCACGACGACCTGGTGCATCAGCGGGATGTTGAGCTCGACGTCGAAGATCTCGCCGGGCAGCTCCACGGTGCCGGTCTTGGCTCCGGTGGAGTCGACGACGTCGACGGTGATGGTGTCTGCCATGGTGTCAGGCTCCCTTCACGGCGGTGCGGATGACGACCACGGAGCCCTTGGGGCCGGGGATGGCGCCGCCCATGAGCAGCACGCCCTTTTCGGTGTCGACGCCGCGGACCTTGAGGTTCTGGACGGTCGTGGTCGCGTGGCCCATGCGGCCGGCCATGCGCAGGCCCTTGAAGATGCGGCCCGGGGTGGCGCAGGCGCCGACGGAGCCGGGCTTGCGGTGGTTGCGGTGGGCACCGTGGGAGGCGCCGACGCCGGAGAAGCCGTGGCGCTTCATGGTGCCGGCGAAGCCCTTACCCTTCGAGGTGCCGGTGACGTCGACCAGCTGGCCGACTTCGAAGGTGTCGGCCGCGAGCTCCTGGCCGGGCGCGAACTCGCCGGCGAGCGAGGTGCGCACCTCGGCGACGTGGCGGCGGGGGGTGACGCCGGCCTTGGCGAAGTGGCCAGCGAGCGGCTTGGTTACCTTGCGCTCATCGATCTCGCCGAAGGCGAGCTGGACGGCCTCGTAGCCGTCGTTCTCGACGGTGCGGATCTGGGTGACGACGTTGGGGTCCACGCGCACGACCGTGACCGGACGCAGGGCGCCGTTCTCGTCCCAGACCTGAGTCATGCCGAGCTTGGTGCCGAGCAGCGCCTTGATGGGCGCGGCGGACCGCTGGTTGGTAGTCATGGCTTCAGTCCTCAGAGCTTGATCTCAATGTTGACGTCGGCCGGCAGGTCGAGACGCATGAGCGAGTCGACGGCCTTCGGCGTCGGGTCGACGATGTCGATCAGCCGCTTGTGCGTACGCATCTCGAAGTGCTCGCGGCTGTCCTTGTACTTGTGGGGCGACCGGATGACGCA
Source organism: Actinomyces sp. Z5 (assembly GCF_003287795.1). Lineage (NCBI taxonomy): Bacteria > Bacillati > Actinomycetota > Actinomycetes > Actinomycetales > Actinomycetaceae > Actinomyces > Actinomyces sp. Z5. The sequence goes on along the minus strand of NZ_QMIN01000031.1, from coordinate 5,825 downwards.
GAACACGTTCTTCTCGGTCGGCAGCGGCACTGGGCCCACGACCGTCGCGCCCGCGCGGGTCACGACGTCGACGATCTTGCGCGCCGAGGAGTCGATGACCTCGTGGTCGTAGGACTTGAGCCGGATGCGGATCTTCTGTCCCGCCATGGCGCCTAACCTCTCTTGCTTTCGGTGACCGGTCCACGCGCTCGGGCGTGTCGCAGTGCGACGCGCACCTCGGCCCGGTCAAGGGCTGGTGAGCCGGTCTGGACACACGGAATCCCGATGGCGATCGGGTCCGTCAGACTGGATTCCGGGGTGGGCCCCCGGTGCGGCCGGAGCGGGCGTTGGCCCGCCGGCTGGCCTACGTTATCAGCGCCGCGCCCGCATGCGAAAGCCGAGCAGGCCCGCAGGGCCTGTGAGACCGCGCACGGGTCCACG
>NZ_QMIN01000031.1:0-5113 GCF_003287795.1 Actinomyces sp. Z5 | reverse complement strand
CCCGCCACCCGGTGTGGGTGGCGGGCCTCCCGCGAAGCCTCACCGCGAGCCAGTGCCCGCAGCTGCGTCAGCGCATGGAGCGCCGTGGCTCGTCACTTGATGATCTTGGTGACGCGGCCGGAGCCGACGGTGCGGCCACCCTCACGGATGGCGAAGCCGAGGCCCTCCTCCATGGCGATGGGCTGGATCAGCTCGACGGACATCTCGGTGGTGTCGCCGGGCATGACCATCTCGGTGCCCTCGGGCAGCGTGATGACGCCGGTGACGTCCGTGGTGCGGAAGTAGAACTGCGGACGGTAGTTCGAGTAGAAGGGGTTGTGGCGGCCGCCCTCATCCTTGGTCAGGATGTAGACGTGGCCCTCGAACTGGGTGTGCGGGGTGATGGAGCCGGGCTTGCAGACGACCTGACCGCGCTCGACGTCCTCACGACGGGTGCCGCGCAGCAGCAGACCGCAGTTCTCACCGGCCCACGCCTCGTCCATGGACTTGTGGAACATCTCGATGCCGGTGACGGTGGTCTTCTGCGCCTCGCGGATACCGAGGATCTCGACCTCGGAGTTGATCGGCAGCTTGCCGCGCTCGACACGACCGGTGACGACGGTGCCGCGACCGGTGATGGTGAAGACGTCCTCGATGGGCATGAGGAACGGCTTGTCCATGTCACGCTCGGGGGTCGGGATGTACTCGTCGACCGCGTCCATGAGCTCCTTGATCTTAGCGGTCCACTCGGGGTCGCCCTCGAGGGCCTTGAGCGCGGACACGCGGATCACAGGGGCGTTGTCGCCGTCGTAGTCCTGGGAGGACAGCAGCTCGCGGACCTCCATCTCGACCAGCTCGAGGAGCTCCTCGTCGTCGACCATGTCGGCCTTGTTCAGGGCGACCAGCAGGGCGGGGACGCCGACCTGACGGGCGAGCAGAACGTGCTCGCGGGTCTGGGCCATGGGGCCGTCGGTGGCGGCGACCACCAGGATGGCGCCGTCCATCTGCGCGGCACCGGTGATCATGTTCTTGATGTAGTCGGCGTGACCGGGGGCGTCGACGTGAGCGTAGTGACGCTTGGCGGTCTCGTACTCGACGTGCGCGATGTTGATGGTGATACCGCGCTGGCGCTCCTCGGGAGCCTTGTCGATCTCGTCGAAGGGAGTGAAGGGGTTCAGGTCCGGGTACTCGTCGTGCAGGACCTTGGAGATCGCTGCGGTCAGCGTCGTCTTACCGTGGTCGACGTGACCGATCGTTCCGATGTTGACGTGCGGCTTGGTCCGCTCGAACTTGGCCTTGGCCACTGGTGTCCTCCTGGGACTCGGGTAGTTCTCTTCGTCGGGGATCGACTAGCACATGGTAGCCGTACCGACTGCGAGAGTGTCTACTGATGAATTGTTGGAAATCTTACTTGGATGAGTTGCCCCGGAGGCAATTCCGGGGCCGGGTGGGGCCGGGGCGGACGGCTCGCGCCGCCGCGCCCCGGCACCGGTGCGGTCTGGGTCACTCGCCCTTGGCCTTGGCGATGACCTCGTCCGCGACGTTCTTGGGAACCTCGGCGTAGGAGTCGAACTCCATGGAGTACACGGCGCGCCCCTGGGTCTTGGAACGCAGGTCGCCCACGTACCCGAACATCTCCGACAGCGGGACGTTGGCCTTGATGACCTTCACGCCCTGCGCGTCCTCCATCGACTGGACCATGCCGCGCCGGGAGTTCAGGTCGCCGATGACGTCGCCCATGTACTCCTCGGGGGTGCGCACCTCGACGGCCATGACCGGCTCCAGCAGAACCGGCTTGGCACGCTTGGCGCCCTCCTTGAAGGCCATGGAGCCGGCGATCTTGAAGGCCATCTCGGAGGAGTCGACCTCGTGGTAGCCGCCGTCGACCAGAGTCGCCTTGACGTCCACCATCGGGTAACCGGCCAGCACACCCGTGGTCATGGCCTCCTGCACGCCGGCGTCGACGCTGGGGATGAACTCACGGGGCACGCGGCCACCGGTGACGGCGTTGACGAACTCGTAGTGCTTGTTCTCGCCCTCCTCGTCCGCGTCGTCGTGAGTCAGCGGCTCGAAGGACATGAGCACCTTCGCGAACTGGCCGGAGCCACCGGTCTGCTTCTTGTGCGTGTACTCGACCTTGTCGACCTTCTTGCGGATGGTCTCGCGGTAGGCGACCATCGGGTTACCGACGTTCGCCTCCACCTTGAACTCGCGCCGCATGCGGTCCACGAAGACGTCCAGGTGCAGCTCGCCCATACCGCCGATGACGGTCTGGCCGGTCTCCTCGTCGAGCTCGACCGTGAAGGTCGGGTCCTCCTCGGAGAGCTTCTGAATGGCGACGCCGAGCTTCTCCTGGTCGCCCTTGGTCTTGGGCTCGATGGCCACGTGGATCACCGGGTCCGGGAAGGTCATCGACTCCAGGATGATCGGGTCGCCCTGGGCGGACAGGGTGTCACCGGTGGTGACGTCCTTCAGCCCGATGAACGCGTAGATGTGGCCGGCGTGGGCCTGCTCCACCGGGTTCTCCTTGTTGGAGTGCATCTGGAAGAGCTTGCCGACGCGCTCCTTGCGGCCCTTGGTGGCGTTCAGGATCGTGTCGCCCTGGGAGACCTTGCCGGAGTACACGCGCACGTACACGAGCTTGCCGTAGAACGGGTGCGTGGCGACCTTGAAGGCCAGCGCGGAGAAGGGCTCGTGCTCATCGGCCTTGCGGGTGATGACCTTGGACTCGTCTCCGGGGACGTGCCCCTCAACGTCGGGCACGTCCAGCGGGGAGGGCAGGTAGTCGAGCACGCCGTCGAGCACGGGCTGAATGCCCTTGTTCTTGAAGGCGGACCCGGCGAAGACCGGGAAGGCCTCGCCGGCGATGGTGAGCTTGCGGATGCCGCGCTTGAGCTCGGCGACCGACAGCTCCTCGCCCTCCAGGTACTTCTCCATCAGCTCGTCGTCGGCCTCGGCAACCGTCTCGATGAGCTCGTTGCGCAGCTCCTCGGCGCGGGAGACCAGCTCGGCCGGGATGTCCTCGTAAACGACGACGCTGCCGCGGGTGTCCTTGCCGTCGGCGTCCTTCTCGGGGAAGCGGATGGCCCGCATCTCCAGCACGTCGACGACGCCGGAGAACTCGTTCTCGGCACCGATGGGGAAGTTGACGACAATCGGGGTGGCCTGAAGCCGGTCGCGAATCGTCTGTACGGAGAAGTCGAAGTTCGCACCCAGCTTGTCCATCTTGTTGATGTAGCAGATGCGGGGCACGTTGTACTTGTCCGCCTGGCGCCACACCGTCTCGGACTGGGGCTCGACGCCCTCCTTGCCGTCGAAGACAGCGACCGCGCCGTCGAGCACACGCAGGGAGCGCTCGACCTCGACCGTGAAGTCGACGTGGCCGGGGGTGTCGATGATGTTGATCTGGTTGTCCTTCCAGAAGCAGGTGGTGGCCGCGGAGGTAATGGTGATACCGCGCTCCTGCTCCTGTTCCATCCAGTCCATCGTCGAGGCGCCGTCGTGCGTCTCGCCGATCTTGTAGTTGATGCCCGTGTAGAACAGGATGCGCTCCGTCACGGTCGTCTTGCCGGCATCGATGTGAGCCATGATGCCGATGTTGCGGACCTTGGTGAGGTCAGTCAGCACGTCTAGTGCCACTAGTGATGTCCTTCGTTCTTGTGGTGCGGGAGTTGGGCGCCGCCCGGGCCCTGGGGCCCGGGGGCGTGCGGTTGATTACCAGCGGTAGTGAGCGAAGGCCTTGTTGGACTCGGCCATTCGGTGCATGTCCTCGCGCCGCTTGACGGCGGCGCCGAGACCGTTGGAGGCGTCCAGGATCTCGTTCATGAGCCGCTCGGTCATGGTGTTCTCGCGCCGCTGGCGGGAGAAGTCCACGAGCCAGCGCAGGGCGAGGGTGGTGGCGCGGTTGGGGCGAACCTCGACCGGGACCTGGTAGGTCGCACCACCGACGCGGCGGGAGCGGACCTCCAGGGACGGGCGAATGTTGTCCAGGGCGCGCTTGAGCACCGAGACCGGATCCTGGTCGGTCTTGGAACGCACGCCCTCGAGGGCGCCGTAGACGATGCGCTCGGCGGTCGCCTTCTTGCCGTCAAGCAGGACGCGGTTGACGAGCTGGGTGACGACGGGCGAGCCGTAGACCGGGTCGACGGCCAACGGGCGCCGGGGTGCGGGACCCTTACGAGGCATTAGTTCTTCTCCTTCTTGGCGCCGTACTTGGAACGTGCCTGCTGGCGGCCCTTGACACCCTGGGTGTCGAGGGAGCCGCGCACGATGTGGTAGCGGACACCGGGAAGGTCCTTCACACGACCACCGCGGACGAGCACGATCGAGTGCTCCTGGAGGTTGTGCCCCTCACCGGGGATGTAGGCCGTAACCTCGATACCGGTGGAAAGGCGCACACGGGCGACCTTACGCAGGGCGGAGTTCGGCTTCTTCGGGGTCGTGGTGTACACACGGGTGCATACGCCACGGCGCTGCGGACTGGACTTGAGCGCCGGCGTCTTGGACGCCGCGCGCTTGGTCGAGCGGCCCTTGCGGACCAGCTGCTGAATCGTGGGCACTACTGATTCTCCATCTTGAAGTGCTTGCGGGCTGTCGCTGCCCACGTGCCGACCCGCTCCCCCGCGACGGCGCACTGCGCCACGGTGAGGGCCGGCCCGCTCGGCGTCGGCCCGGCCGACGGCGATGCGTCCGGAGCCCCGTGACGGGGCCCGTCGGTTCCCGCCGCGGCAGACCCGCGTCACCGACCGGAGCCTGAGCTCCGAGTGGCTGGGAACGGAATGGAGAACGGTGGCCCGCACGCGGGCACCAGTGGGGCACACTACCCGGGCATGACACTGCACGCCAGACGGCGTCGGGGTGTTCCTGGCCACGTGCTGCCCCACCGAGCCCGGTCACTATGACCGGCCCTTCAAGTATGGGGACGTGGCCGGCCGACAGGTGGCGGTTCGCCGGGTGAAGGGCGATGCGTGCGGGTTCCGGTGATGCGGCGCGCGCCTTCACCCGACGGCTCGTGTGTTCACCTGACGGTTCGTACGTTGCGGTCGACGGTTCGGCACATCCGACGACGGTTCGTACCTGTTATGTCTCAGGACATCGGTGACAGTTCTGTGTCAGGACATCGGTGACAGTTCGT
>NZ_QMIN01000030.1:0-3410 GCF_003287795.1 Actinomyces sp. Z5 | reverse complement strand
CACCACAACAACCACCACCATCCCCGTAGCCGAAATCCAAACCCTCAACACCAGACCAACCAAACAACCATGAGGCGCCCGGGCGGAGGCGCGCGTGGGATGGCTGGCGGCAATGATGGTCCTGAGCGGTGACTGCGAGCGGAGGTGAAGACGGTGAGTTCGCGATCGAGAAGAGCTAGGCAGCCTGGCCGCAGTCCGCGGAGCCGCGCCTGGTGGTGGAGCGGTCGGACCATTGCCGCCTTGTGTCTGACCACGTCCCTGGCTGCGTGCGGTCTTATTGATGGCTCGGAGGAACCGATCCGTGCTCCGAGCACTCCGCTGGCGGATGAGATCATGTGCGGTATCTTCCCCAACCAGGAGCTCCGGGAGAGCCTCGGTTTTGACACCTACTGGTATGACTACATGACCGGTCCCACATCGGATGTGGAGACCGGCCAGTCTGGTTACAGCTACAGCTGCGATATGGACTCCGACCGTGATCCGTTCGGACTGATCGAGATCGACTACCGCATCGGAAGCCAAGTGCAGCCCAGTGCGCAACCTGCGTTGGAGTTCGATGATATTCCCGTTGAGTACTCCGATACCGCCCGGGAGGTGACTTTCGAGGGTGTGGAGGGTGAGGGTTGGGTGTGGACCGATGGTGTTGAGATCTATGTGGCCTGGCGTTACAACGACACGCAGGTGCTGTTGGCTCGGTTGACTTATTGGGGTCCGGATGAGGATCTGGATGAGCAGGTGGAGAAGTTCCATGCTGTTCTTGAGCCGGCCCTGGCCCTGATCCCCGAGCTGGCCTCCGCAACCCCCACCCACGTGATCGTCCCTTCACCCACGCCTGAAGCCGAGGACGCAGCCACCGGCACCGACGACTAACCCTTGTCACCGTACCGAACCCATAAGGAGAACCGCCTAGCATGCAACTATCAACATACCTGTCTCATCCGGGGCTGCGCCGTGCCACCGCAGGCGCTGCGGCCCTGCTGCTGGCCTGCACACCGCTGGTGGCGTGCTCGTCCGATTCCGATGACAACCCCCTGGGCATCCCCACCTATGATCCGGAGGCGATGGCCTCGGCCGAGGCCTCGGAGTCGGCTGCCGCAGCGGCGGCCTCCGCGTCTGCTGCGGCCTCGGCGGAGGCCGCCGGGGTGGTGACGGCGGAGTCGCTGTCCACCGACCGCTACGAAGTCACCTCCATCCCCGAAGACCTTGACGAGCAGCAGACCGAGATTCTGAAGGCCTTCATCAACTACGACCAGGTCACCTGGAACATCTGGTTCACCCGCACCGGCGTAGAGAACGCCGAACCCCTCATGACCGCCGAGGCATACCAGACCCTCAAAGTCAATTATGAGAATGCTGTAGACGGCCGCACCGATGGCACCGTGAGAATCTCGGTGATTTCGGTCTTCCTGACCTCACCCTATGACTCGCCGCCTAAAGCCACGGTCGAGGTCTGTGACGACCAGACAAACCTGGTGGACTACGATGTCGACGGCAATGACGTCAGCAACCCTGAGACTCTACAACAACGCTTCGGAAAAGCAGTGACCATGGTTTACGAAGATGGCACTTGGAAGGCGGCCGACGAACAAACGCTTTCCGCAAATGAATGTGTGGCGTGAATTATGGTGGCATCAACCAAATGCTTGAGGGTGATAGCGGCATTCCTTTGTCTAGTCTCCATGCATGTCTTGTCCCCCGCGGCATACGCCGCATACGGCAAAGACTCGAATGTAGGCAGCAGCTCGTCTGGTTCGGTGTCGTCGGGTGGGGATGGTTCGGTGCAGATTGCGGTGTCTGCGGAGTTCGTGTCGGCTGCGGCGGATGGTTCGGGCTCGGCCGGGGCGGTTGTGTCGTCGCAGTCGGTGACCGCGGCCGTGCATCCGGTGTGCTGGTACGAGCAGAGCGACACCGGCGCGGAGCGGGCGAAGTATATTGACTCGCCGATGGCCACCGATTACATGAGTACTACACGTGGCGACACGTGGGATGACTATAAGGCCCGCCTCCCGGACTATGAGTCGTATGCGGATGACACGGAGGGGCGCTGGTACATCCCGGTGTGCGATTCACGGTACATGGCTGACGGTGATGAACGCGATTTCGGGGAGGTCATGGCGGACTACTACGCCAACAACGGCCCGGTCTACGTGCCTGCCGGGAGTGCGGCTCCGGAGCCGGTGGTCGATGGTGCGACGTTGGCGCGGGCGGCGTGGGATGCGGTGACGATTCCTACGGCGACGATCGGCTACAACCCGATGGTCGGGGACTTGCAGGCTACGATCGTGGGTTGGGACACCTGGGTGTGGGCCACCGGTGATACGCCTAAGGAAGTACGGGTGACGGCTACGGCGGGTCCGGTGTCGGCCAGCGTCACTGCCACTGCCTCCATGCTTACTCTTCAGCCCAAGGATGGAGTCGCCAAGTGCACGGGCTTCGGGATCCCGTGGAGTGAGGACAACGATCGGATCGGCACCGACTGCGTCATCGTCTTCGATCGCTCCAGTGCGCACTTCAAGGACAATGTGACCCCGGTGGATGTGAAGGTGTCCTACGCCATCGAATATACCGCCACCGACGGGGCCACCGGCACCATGGACACTCATACCACCAGCACGACCACCACCATCCCCGTCGCCGAAATCCAAGCCCTCAACACCAGACCAACCAAACAACCATGACGTCGAGACTGCTACCAGTGGTGGGCAGCGGCTGGTCCAGGGCAGTGACGGCGAGGGAGGTAAAGACGGTGACATCACCATCAAAAGGGACTAGACAGTCTGGCAACGCCGCCAGAAGGCTAAACCGGCGGCAGTGGTGCGGTCGAGCCGTCACCGCCTTAAGCCTATCCGTGTCCTTGGCTGCGTGCGGACTCATCAATGGGTCGGATGGGCCCACGCAGCCGCCCGACACACCGCTTGCGGATGAAACTATCTGCGGTCTCTTCCCCAACCAGGACCTCCAGAACATCCTCGGTTTCAACACCTACTGGTACGACTACATCACTGGCCCCACGTCGAATGTGGAAACCGGCGAGTCCGGTTACCGCTACAGCTGCGACATAGACTCCGACAGTAGCCCCTTCGGGTTGCTTAACATCGACTACGGCATCAGGACAAACCTTAATACCGGCTACGGGCTGGTGGAGTTCGATGACATTCCCACTGAGTACCCCGACACCGCCCGGGAGGTGACTTTCGAGGGTGTGGAGGGCGAGGGCTGGGCATGGACCGACAGCGTCGACATCTATGTGGCTTGGCGTTACAACGACAACCAGGTGCTGTTGGCCAGGTTGACTTATTGGGGTCCTGAGGAGGATCTGGATGAGCAGGTGGAGAAGTTCCACACGATCCTTGAGCCGGCCCTGGCCCAGATTCCCGAGTTGGCTTCCGCAACCCCCACCCACGTCACTG
>NZ_QMIN01000029.1:0-33052 GCF_003287795.1 Actinomyces sp. Z5 | reverse complement strand
TACTTCCGGGCCTGGGGGTTGGCGGGTGATACCGGACCCGTCGGCTAGGAGGGTGGACACGTCGGTGGCGGTGATGGTGATGGTTGTGATGGTGCCGGTTGTGGTGGGGGTGTTGGTGGTGGGGGTGTCGGCGAGGCATTCCGAGATGGATCTGTTGTGGCTTCCGACGGCCATTGCGTCGACCGCTAGCGACTGGAAGCATTGCCGGTAGCGTTCCTGTGCCTTGCGCACCGCAGCCTCGTCGTACACGACCCCGCTACTGCCGGCTGTGTTCGCTGCGGCCGGCCCACCCGGGGCGAACGAGAGAACCTGGCGAGACGTGCTGCCAGTCACCACCACAGAACTACCGCGCGATTCAGCGCGGTAATCACTGGATGGTGGTGTAGCGGCGGCAGCGCTTGCCGCTGTCGCAGAACTTAGTGTGAGGGCGATTGCCGTAATGGTGCGGAACGTGGGAGTGTGGAATCGCAATTCAATCATCTGCATCCTCGATGTCAACGATTTCTACGCTCCATGTTGAACCTGTCCAATACATCTGGATCAGAAGGATTTCGTCTGCTGCGTTGGTCTGCGCGGACTCTATTCCGTCGCCTGAATGCGACGCATGCCCAGTAAAGCTAGTTTGAATCCGAACGACGTTACGGTTGGGGTCCGCGTCGTCATCCCACCACTCCAGGGGTGTGATCTCCTGCCCCCACGGGTCGGTCCAGCCGCCTGCGTCGTGTAGCTCGGTGACGTTGTTGATTACGCTGTTGCAGAATTCGCAGTTGTCGTCGCTCATGTTTTGCCAGGCGTCCAGGTCGCCGGTGGCATAGACGTAGGGGTAGAGGTTGAGGAAGTATGTGGCTGCGGTGGCTGCGCCTTCGGGGGTGAACTCCGGGGTGTAGGGGGCGGGTGGTTCCATGGCCAGGGCGGTGGCCCGGGAGGCGGCGTCCTCGGGCGAGAGTGTGGGCGTGGCGCTAGCGCTGGCGGTGGCGGGTGGGGTCCAGGTGGGGGTGTAGGTGGTGCGGTTAGTGGCGTTTGCGCAGCCTGCACCCAGTAGGGCGAGGCAGGTGGCCAATGCGGCGGCTCGGCGCACGTGAGCTGCTCGGTGCGCTGGTGCCGGGGTGTGTGAGTGTGCGGCGGCACGGGCCTGGGGGTGACTTGGGTTGGGCTGAGCCTGGTGACGTCGCGGAGTGCTGGGGTGTGTGGGCATGTTGGGGGTGGCCTCCTCGTTGAGGGCCCGGGTGGGGTGTCGGCGGCGTGCCGACGCTGCGCAACCGTACCGTGACCCTCACCGTTGTCGCCACCCGGTCCGTGGCTCCTGTGGATAACCCCAGGGCCGGGGCGGTCGGCGGAGCCCGCGGGTCGGGCTGGCTGTGCCGACCGGCCCTAGTGACGTTTTACGACCTTGGGGTACATTCCACGACCACCCCGGGGTCGTAAAACGCACCCCAAGGTCGAAAAACGCCGACTGGAGCCCCCGGGACATGCCTCCCGCCAGTCGGCGCGGGCGGCGCGCCCGACCGCCGCCCGCCTGCCCGTACACAAAGGCCGGCGCCCGTCTCCATGGACGAGCGCCGACACAGAGGCTTGAATCAGGCGCCGAAGCCGACGCGGCGCCGCGCTTACACTTACTTAAGGCTTGAGTCAGATCCCGAAGCCGACGCGGCGGGGAGAGGCCTCGCCGATCTCGATGTAGGCGAGCGAACCCGCCGGGACGAACACCTTGCGACCCTTGTCATCGGTCAGGGTGACTGCGGAGGTGGCGGCGTCAGCCACGGCCGCGAGGACCTCCTCTTGGGAGGCAGAGGTCTCCAGCTGGAGTTCGCGAGTCGAGTGCTTGATTCCGATGGTGACCTGCATGGGTACTCCTTGTGTCCAGGACTCGGGTCGCAAAACCTGTAAAGGCAACGGCCCGCGATGGGGTGTCTGGCCCGATCCTATGGGCCTTGCTGTCGCAAAGGCTTGCCCGGCCCACCACAATCCGGGCCGTTTCGCGCCGCGCGGACAGCAAGCCACCGTCGCGCGTCTAAGTCCGCGACCGGGACGGGGCTAAGGGGCCACCACGACACGTCCAAGACCGTCGCGCGAAGACCGATACTCAGACGACGTTAAGGGCGTTCCATTCATGTCGGACCCCCGTGGTGAGATGGGCACATGACCAGCCCCACCGGCGTCCCCCGCCTCCTACCCCCGCTCGCGCTGCCCCCGCTGCCCGAGCCGGACGCCTCCGCCGCCCGGGTGCTCGCCCGTGCCACAGACGGCGCGAACCTCGTCGTCCTGGGCGCCCCGGGCACCGGCAAGACCACCACCGCCCTGCGCCTGCTGGTCGAGGCAGTGACCGACCGCCACAAGGAGGCCCTCCTGCTAGCCCCCACGCGCGCCCGCGCCGACCGCCTGCGTGAGCGCGCCTCCCACCTGCTCAGCCTCGCCGGCGCCTCCTCCGGCACGGTCCGGGTACGCACACCCGTCGGCCTGGCCCTGACGATCCTGACGACCTCGTTCACCCAGCGTCCCGACCCGCTGCCCGCCCCGGTCCTGCTTGCCGGGGCGGAGGAGGACGCCGCGCTGGCCGGGCTGGTGCCGGGCGCCGACTGGGGGGACCTGCCCGCCGAGGCCGTCGAGTCGCGTGCCTTCCGCACCGAGCTGCGCAACCTGCTGGCCCGTGCCGGTGAACTCGGCGTCACCGCCGAGCAACTCGCCGACCTCGGTGCCGAGCTCAACGTCCCCATCTGGCGGCACGCCGCCCCACTGCTGCGCACCTGGGACGCGCAGGGCCGCCCCAGCGCCGCCAACCGCTCCACCGTCCGCAAGATGGACTCGGCCCGCTTGCAGGACCGCGCCCGCGAGGTCCTGGACACCTGGGACGCCGACGGCGTGCGCGTCCCGCGCCCGGTCCCGGACGTCGTCATCGTCGACGACTACCAGGACTGCACCGCCGCCACTGCCCGCCTCCTGGTAGCGCTCTCCGAGCCCGACGCCGATGGCCACCGCACCCAGATCGTCGCCCTGGGGGATCCAGACGCCGCCGTCGAGGTCTTCCGCGGCGGCAACCCCAGCCTGCTCAATGCCGCCGAGGACCGCTCCGGGCTCGCCGCCGAGCGCCTCATGCTGCGTACGGTCCACCGCGGTACACCCGAGCTGGCCCGGGTCTGGGCCGCGCAGGCCGACCGCATCCCCATCACCGGCACCGCCACTCACCGACACCCCGAGTACGCGAACGGTACGGCTGCCGCCGACGCATTCGCCGACCGCTCCGCCGCTGCTCCCGCTGCCCCACAGGCGAACCGTGGGGGAGACGAAGATGACGAAGCGGGATGCGGAGGCGCACCGGATGAGGGGAGTGCGGTCGGCACCGAGCGTCAGCCGTCTCCTCCCAGTGGCGTTGAGACCCTCATCGCCTCCGGCCCGCTCCAGCAGACCGCCCAGATCGCCCGCATCCTGCGCAGCGAGCACGTCCACCACAACACCGCGTGGGACCAGATGGCCGTGATCGTCCGCTCCGCGGGCACCGCCCGCGCGGTCAGCCGCGAACTACGTCATCACGGCGTACCTCTGGCCTCCACCACCCCGGCCGTGCTGCTGCGCGCCGAGCCGGCCGCGGCCGCCATCATCAACGCCTGTCGTGCCGCACTGGCCGGAACCCTCGGAGACGCCGACACCCCGCCCGAGTGGGCCACTGCTTTCGACCTGCTCACCAGCCCCCTGATCGGGCTGACCAACCTGGACCTGCGCCGGCTGCGTCGTCGCTTGCGCGCCGACCGCCCCGCCGATGCCGGCCGGGATGAGAACCTGCTCGGCGTCCTGGCCACCCCCGCGGCCGCCACCGCCCTGGTCCGCGAGCTTGCCGACGAGCCCCTCGCCGAGCAGGCCATGCGGCTGGAACGTGCGGCGCGCGTCGTCGCGGCCCTGCGGGACGTGGTCGAGGCCGCCCGGGTAGAGCAACGCCTGATCGACGCCGAGGCGCTCATGTGGGCGGCCTGGCGGGCCTCGGACTGTGCGGAGGCGTGGCGCGCCATGGCGCTGGCGCCGCATGCCACGCGCGCCGCCGCGCTCACGGCCGAGGCGGCCGAACATGACCTGGACGTGGTTACCGTGCTGTTCAAACGCGCCGAGGTGTGGGCCGAGCGCCACCCCGGTGCTGCGGCAGGCGACTTCTTGAACGAGCTCGCGGCGGAGGTACTGCCCTCGGACACGGTGGCCCCGCAGGGCATCCGCCCGCCCGGCGTCGCCGTCCTGACCCCCGCCGCCGCGGCCGGAGCCCAGTGGGAGGTGGTCGTCGTCGCCGGGGTGGAGCGGGACGCGTGGCCCGACCTGCGGCTGCGCGACGGATTGACCCGCTCCGGCCTGCTGGTCGACGCCGTCACCGGCCGCCTGCCGGAGGCTGATGGTAGACGGTCGGCCGACCAGGACCCGACCGAGGCCCGCAGCCAGGTCCGCGGTGACGAGCGGCGCATGTTCCTGTCCGCCATCTCCCGCGCCGGCCGCCGCCTGATCGTCACCGCGACGCTGGACGGAGACTGCGCACCCTCCTCCTTCCTGCTCGAGGTCGCCGAGGCGACCGGGCAGACGCTCTTCAACGACGACGGCGAGCTCGAGCCCCGGCCGGATGTTGCCGACCTGACCCTGCCGGGCCTCGTGGGGGAACTGCGCGCCGCAGCTGTAGCCGGCCGCCTGGAGCGGGCCGACGCCGGTGCTCGCGCCCGCGGCCGGCAGGCCGAACAGCTGCTGGCGGCGCTCGCCCGCGACGGCGTCAGCGCCGCCGACCCCGCCAACTGGGCCGGCCTGGGGCAGCCGACCTCCACCGCCCCCCTGGTCGGCGCGGGCCAAGAGGTCCGCATCAGCCCCTCCGACGTGGACGCGATCAGCCAATGCCCGCTGAAATGGTTCCTCCAGCGCAACGGCGGCGGTACCGGCACCAGCGATGCCCAGAGGATCGGCATGCTCGTGCACGACCTGGCTGAGCGCGCAGAACGGGAGGGACTGCGCGGCGAGGCGCTGCGCCAGGCCTTGGAGGACGCGCTGCCGGAGTTGGGCTACCCGGACACCTGGCTCGGTAACCTCGCGCGGCAGCGCGTGCGTGACATGATCGACCGGCTCAACGCCTACCTCGGCTCGGCCCCCGCCCCCGCTCTGGTGGAGCAGACGGTGGACGTCCACCTGGATCTGCCCGTTCCCGAGGACGGCGATGAGGAAAACATCGCTGCTGGGGGTGGCGAGCCCGTGGCGCGCGCCGACGGCGGGCGCGCGGCCGGTGCCGGGTTCCCGGCCGACGGCGGTGAGCCCACGGGCGGTGGGCCCGCGACCGCAGGCGAGCGGATACCGGTGCGCATACGTGGACGCATCGACCGCCTGGAGTTCCTCGACGGCACCCCGCCCGACTCATCCGCGGACGGTGTGCTCCCCGCCGGGCAGGGGCAGCGCGTGCGCGTCATCGACTTCAAGACCGGCAGAACCGCGCCTACACAGAAGAGTTCGGCCCGCAACGCGCAGCTAGCCACCTACCGCATGGCGCTGGCCGCTCTTGGTTACCGGGTAGACGGTTCGGCTTTGGCATTCCTGGCGGAAGAACCCCGGAAGACGACGGCCACTCCGTATCTGGTGCCCAGTGGCGTTGTGCTTGACCCCAGCCCTGACCCTGACACCGGGCAGGAGTGGGACTTGGAGCTGCTCGCGCGTGCCGCACTGGATATCTCGGGCCCGACTCTGCCCGCGCGTAGCGGGGATGCCTGCGAACTGTGCGCCTTCAGGACCTCCTGCCCCGTCAACCCCGAAGGAAGGAAGACCGTGGCATGAGCGCCGCCGACCTCACCCCGGAAGCCCTCGCCGAGCGGCTCGGACTGCCCCGCCCCACCGCGGAGCAGTCCGAGGTAATCGGCTACGATCTGCGGCCCCTGCTGGTGGTCGCCGGCGCCGGCAGCGGCAAGACCGCCACCATGAGCCAGCGCGTCGTCCACCTGGTCGCCACCGGTGTCGTCCGCACCGACCAGGTGCTAGGACTGACCTTCACCCGCAAGGCCACCGCCGAGTTGGCCGAGCGCGTCTCCGTCCGTCTTGCCCAGCTGGCCGAGAGCGGCGTCATCACCGGCGTCGACGACTCGCCCGAGCCGACGGTGGCCACCTACGACTCCTTCGCCGGCTCGCTCGTGCGCGAATACGGCCTGTACGTCGGCACCGACCCGGACGCCACCCTGATCACCGAGGCGCGCAAGTGGCAGATCGTCACCGACATTCTCGAGCGGCGCACCGACCCGCTGCCCATCGACAAGCTCTCCACGGCTGTCAAGACCGTGCTTGACGCGGACAACGCCCTGTCCACGAATCTGCTCAGCATTGAGGACGCCCGCGAGCAGCTGACAGATCTGCACGAGTTGTTTTCCGGCCTAATTGGCACGAAAGGGCTGAAGACGGCATTCAAAGGCACGACCGACGCCACGGAGGCCTGGCTGGGCGCGCTCGACGCCGTAAAGGACTTCCGCGACTACAAGCGCCGGCACGGGCTGGTCGACTTCGGCGACCGGCTAGCGCTGGCCTGCCGCATCGCCAAAGAGGTGCCCGACGCCGTGGCGGCCATGCGCGCGCAGTACCCGGCGGTGCTGCTGGACGAGTTCCAGGACACCTCCGTCGCCCAGGTGCAGCTGCTGGCCGCCCTGTTCGCGGGCCAGGGCGTCACCGCCGTCGGCGACCCGAACCAGGCCATCTACGGCTGGCGCGGTGCCAGCGCCGGCGCGCTGGACACCTTCCACGACCGCTTCAACCCCTCCGGCGTGCAGGCCGTCGCCGGCGGCGGCAACCCCGAAGTCGAGACGCCGGTGCTGCAGCTGTCCACCGCCTGGCGCAACGACTCCGCGGTCCTCGCCGCCGCCAACGTCGTCTCCAAGCCGCTGCGCAACCCCGATTATCAGCCCGGTGATGCCCTGGTCAGACACGTCCCGGTCCGCGAATTGCAGGAGCGTTCGGCCGCCGGTGGCCTGGGCGCCGGGCAGGTGCTCGCCGCTTTTCTCACGGACCCACCGCAGGAGGCCGACGCCGTCGCCGACTTCATGCAGGAGCGCTGGCGCCCCGACGCCGAGTTGGCCGTCCTGTGCCGCGCCCGCAGCCAGATGGTGCCGGTGGCCGAGGCGCTTGAAGCCCGTGGAGTGCCCTACGAGGTGGCGGTGTCGGGCGGCATGCTCTCCATCCCCGAAGTGGCGGACATGCGGGCCCTGCTGGCCGTGGCCGCCGATCCCGAACGCGGCGACCGACTCATGCGCCTGCTTACGGGAGCCGACATCGGCGCCGCCGACCTGCGGGCCCTGCAGGGCTTCGCTCGCGAACTCGCGCGCCAGCGCGGCCGGGCCGACGGCGCCGGTGCGGACGCGCGGTCAGGCGGCGGCGTGGCACGAGCCGGGGACACACGCGCCGAGGGAGCTGAATCTGCAAGCGGTGGAGGCGGCTCAACGGAGCTAGAGGAGGCCGCCCTGTCCGAGGCGCTCGAGGAACTCGCCCGCCGCGACGACGCCGCCCGCGCCCCCGGTGCCCGGCGTGCCGGGAGACCGGGCAGGCCGACGGTGAGCCCGGCGGTCGCGGGCCTCAGCGAGGCGGGACGCCAGGCGGCCGTGCGGATCGCCCGGGCGCTGCGTCGCGTACGGGGCGCGCTCGCGCTGTCACTGCCGGACCTGGTGTCCGTGGCCGAGCAGGCCCTGGGGCTGGACGTTGAACTGGCGGCCCGCGTCGGCAACCGCATGGGGCGGCGCGGCCTGGACGCCTTCCGGGCCGCCGCCGAGCAATACGCCGCCGACGTCGAAGTTCCCACCGTCTCCGGGTTCCTGGAGCTGCTCGATTACGCGGAGTCGGAGGAGCGGGGACTGGAAGCGCCCGAGGTCGAGCCCGAACCCGGCGCCGTGCAGATCATGACCGTCCACGGCGCCAAGGGACTGGAATGGGACCATGTGGCCGTTATCGGACTGACCGAGACCTCGTTCCCCTCATACCGGGCCAAGCATGTTCCCGCGGACAAGAGAGTGCGTGCGAATGGGTGGATGACCTCCAAGCGGGAGTTCCCCTACCCGCTGCGCTCCGACGCCGACCAGCTACCGCCCTTCGAACTTGGTGACATTGGTGTTCCCCTGGGGGAGGGCGTGAAGCTCAGCAACGATGAGAAGAGCGAGATCAAGGAACTCAGGGAGCAGTACCGGCTCGCGCTCGGGCGTCACCTGGTTGCCGAGGAGCGTCGTATCACCTACGTGGCCGTCACGCGGGCCCGGCATGACGTGCTGCTGACCGGTTCGCACCTGGTCAAGACCGGCGACACGCTCAAACCTGCCTCCCGGTTCCTGACCGAGCTGCAGCAGGCGGGGCTGCTTGCCGAGTTCGGCCCCGGCTTCATCGACGCGCCTAAGGACGCCGTCAACCCCGTCGGGGTCGCGCAGGCGTCCTGGCCGGTTACGCACCCGGCCGCCCCTGGTTCGGAGCGGGCCGCGCGCATCGCCGTCGCCGAGGCCGTCGGCCGCGCCATGGCGGCCCCCACCACAGCCTCCGCGGGCGAGGCCCTCCGCGGCGGGCATCCCACGGGGGAGGGTGCCGCCGACGGGCGCGTGGCCCGCTGGTGGGAGGACGCCCGGCTACTGCTGGCCGAGCGCGACGCCGCCGCGGCCGAAGCCCCCACGGTCCGCCAGCCCGCCCACCTGGCCGCCACCCGGCTGGCCGACCTGCGCGACGATCGAGACGGCTTCGCACTCGACCTGCGCCGTCCCCTGCCGTCCCAGCCTCAACCCGCCGGGCGCCTGGGCACCGTCTTCCACGACGCCATCGCCCAGCGCCTGAACAGCCGCGGCACTTTGTTCAGCCTGCAAGACGCCGGCGTCCCGGACACGCTCGCCGACTCCGACCGCAAGCGTGTGGAGCGCTGGCTCAAGGTCGCCGCCGAGCATCCGCTGCTAGACGGCTACGAGCTGGTGACCACTGAGGATTCCCTTGAACTCACCCTCGGCGACACCACCCTGCGCTGCCGCATCGACGCCATCTTCCAGCGCCCCGGCAGCAACCATTTCCTGGTGGTCGACTGGAAGACCGGCCACCAACGCGTGCCGGTGGACCAGCTCAGCGTGTACGTGCACGCCTGGGCCGCGAAGAAGCAGATCCCCACCGACCAGATCCGCGCCGCCTACGTCTACGTCGCGGACGGCGGAGAAGTCGACGAACTGGGCGAGGAGGCCTTCCTCTCGCTGGAGGAGATTCGGCGCAGCGTGGACCGGCAGGCTCAATGAGCGTCTGAGCCGTCCCCATCGGCTTCTGCATCGGTACCGTCGTCGACGCCCTCGTAGTCGGCGTCTTCGTCGGCGTCCTCCTCGACCAGCACCATCTTGACCTCGCTGGTGGTGGCCTCCGGCTCGGCCGGCTCCTTGACCCCGGGCACGGGCGCCAGGCGCGGGCCGGTCTGCTCCACCAGCGGCTCATCCCCGACCTGGTCGGCCAGGTCCGTCAGCATTGCCACGGCGTCGTCAATGATCGAGTCGCTGCCGGTGCGCACCCCGTGCCTGAGCCACTCGGCCAGGCTCAGTTCACTGACCAGCTCCGCCCGGTCGCGCAGGTGCCGGTCGACGCCCTCGGTGCGCGCCAAGTCGTAGGCGGACTCGATCGAGTCCAGGCAGTCCACGGGCACGGAGGCGTACACCCACGCCATGTCCTCGGCCGGGTCGCCCACATGCGCCTGGCCCAGCCCGCGCACGGCCACCACCGCGCCGCCCGCCGTCAGTACGTTCTCCGGCGCCAGGTCCCCATGCACCACCACCGGCCGGAAGCGCCACAGGGCCGTGTCCTCCAGCGCCACCTCCCATCGGGCCAGCAGCGACGGCGGCACCTTGCCGGTCCCGGCGGCGTCGTCGAGCAGGTTCAACCAACGGGTGCGCACGTCGTCGGCGTCGTAGACGGGCAGGCCCGCCTCGGATACCACCGTGGTGGGCAGGTCGTGCAACTCGCCCAGCGCCTTGCCCAGCCCCGCGGACAGCCCCGGCCCCGGGCGCAGCGAATCGATGTCAATGGGCCGCCCCTCCAGGTGGGAGCGCACCTGAATGTAACTGCCTTCCAGCCGCAGCGTGCCGGCGGGGCGGGGCACGTCGAAGGACAGTCGGCCGTCGTCGACGATCCTCCCGATGCGTCGCAGTACCTCGGCCTCCGCCTCCAGGGTCGCGCCGGTTGCGTCCGCGCGGGTCTCCAGCACCTCCCAGTGGCGGCCCTGGGTGTCGACGACGCCGACCACCCGCAGGTCGGCGGAGCGCTCCTGAGGCAGGGCCAGGCGCGCGGGGTCCAGTCCGGGCACGGCTACCGCGGCCAGGGCCGCCAGGGCCAGCGGCGAGCGCTCGCGGGCGGACTCCGCGTCGGGGGCGGACCCACCCGACGTGGCGGTGCGAGGCGACTCGGAGGCGGAAGCGGGGGTGGACGGTCCGGCGGGCGGCTGTGACATGACTCCACCGTAAGCGAGGAACCCGCCGGACGGGGTGGCGCCGCGCCCCGGCGGTCACCCGCCATTCAGACGACTGCCAGGCGGCCGTCACCGTTGATGCCCCCGCGTCGGCGGCCGGAGTTTTCCACAGGCCGCTGAGACGGAGTGGCGTCGATGCGCAGTTGTGACCTATGGTCGCGGCGTGGCACTGCTCAACGCCGAGTCAGCGCCACGCAAGACACCCGCTGGCGAGCGCCTCGCCAGCGCCCAAGCAACCATCAACCGTTAGGCCCGCCATGGATGCCGCAGCCCTGCTGCACTCCGAAATCCGCGAACTCGTCCGCCGCCGCGGCGTCGACCCGCTCACGGACGCCCCCGGCCTGGAGGCCCTCGTCGCCGAGGCCAGCGCCGACTACCTCGCCCGCGCCGACGCCGGCCTGGTCCCGCCCCTGCCCGACCCCGACGACGCCGGCGCTCGCGCCGTCGACGCGTTGGCCGGCCTAGGCCCACTGCAGCGCTACCTGGACGACGACACGGTGGAGGAGATCTGGTGCAACGCCCCCGGCCGCGTGTTCATCGCCCGCGCCGGCCGTCCCGAACTGACCACCACCCTGCTGGAGGATGAGGAGTTGCGCGTCCTGGTGGAGCGGATGCTGCGCGCCTCCGGGCGCCGTCTGGACCTGGCCAGCCCCTTCGTGGATGCCCAACTGCCCGGCGGCGAACGCCTGCACGTGGTCATCCCACCCATCACCTCCCACCACTGGGCGGTCAACATCCGCAAGCACACCTCGCGGGCCGCGCGCACCAGCGACCTGGTGCGGATGGGGTCGCTGACCGCGCACGCCGCCGCCTTCCTGGACGCCTCCGTGCAGGCCGGGTTGAACATCCTCGTCTCCGGCGCCACCCAGGCCGGCAAGACCACCATGGTGCGGGCCCTGGCCGGCGCCATCCCCGCCGGGCAGCGGGTGATCACGTGCGAGGAGGTCTTCGAGCTGGCGCTGCGCAATCGGGACTGCGTGGCCATGCAGACCCGCGCCGCCAACCTGGAGGGGACCGGCGAGATCAACCTGCGGCGCCTGGTCAAGGAGGCGCTGCGCATGCGTCCGGACCGGCTGCTGATCGGCGAGGTGCGCGAGGCGGAGGCCCTGGACCTGCTGATCGCCATGAACTCCGGCATGCCGTCTATGTCGACATTGCATGCCAACTCCGCCCGGGAGGCGATCGTCAAGATCTGCACGCTGCCGCTGCTGGCGGGAGAGAATGTCTCCGCAGGGTTCGTGGTCCCCACGGTGGCCGGCGCCGTCGACCTGGTGGTCCACCTGGACCTGGGCGCCGACGGCCACCGCCAGGTGCGGGAGATCGCCGCCCTGTCCGGGCGGGTGGAGAACGGCACCATCGAGATGTCCGACGTCTTCCACCGCGACGACGCCGGCCGGCTGGTGCGTGGCCCGGGGCTGCCGCGCGCCGCCGAACGCTATGCCCGCTCCGGCCACGACCTGGCCGCCCTGCTCACCGGTGACGCAGTGGGGTCCCATCCGGGCCTGCGCGCCGGGGCCGGCGGGCGTACCGGGACGGCGGGGGCCGCGGGGGAGTGGTCCTGATGGGCGCCGTAGCCGGGCTGCTGGGCGGCAGCGGCATCATCCTGATCTGGCTCGCCCTGACCAGCGAGCCGCCCCAGTGGCGTTCGGCCCGCCAACGGCACCTGGCGGACCTGCTCGTGCAGGCCGGCGTCGGCCGCACCAGTCCCGCCCTGTTCGTCACCGGCAGTCTCGGGCTCGGACTCGTGGTCGCACTGGTCTTCCTGGGAGTCTCCCGCGCCTGGCCGATTGCGGTGGCCTTCGGTGCGATCGCCGCCGGCGCACCGTTGCTGGTGGTCTCCTCCCGAGCCCGCACCCGCCGCACCAACCTGCGCGAGGTCTGGCCGGAGGCCGTCGACACGCTGGTGTCGGGCGTGCGCGCCGGCATGAGCCTGCCCGAGGCACTGGCCAACCTCGGTGAGCGCGGACCCGAACCGATCCGGGAGGAGCTGCGCGCCTTCGGCGTCGACTACGCCACCACCGCCCGCTTCGACCAGTCCCTGGACCGGCTCAAGGCCCGCTTCGCCGACCCGGTGGCCGACCGCATCGTGGAGGCCCTGCGGCTGGCGTACGAGGTCGGCGGCAACGACCTGACCACCCTGCTGCGTTCGTTGTCGCGGATGCTGCGGGAGGACCTGCGCACCCGCGGCGAGTTGGAGGCCCGCCAGTCCTGGACCGTCAACGGGGCGCGGGTGGCGGTGGCCGCGCCGTGGATCGTGCTGGCACTGCTGTCCACCCGCCCCCAGGCGGCCGCCGCCTACGCCACCGCCACTGGCGCCCTCATGCTCGCCGTCGGCGGGGTGGTGACCGTGATCGCCTACCGGCTCATGCTGCGGCTCGGGCGCCTGCCCGAGGAAGATCGGGTGCTGCGATGAGTCCCGGCCTCGCCGGCGCCCTGGCCGGGCTGCTCGCCGCCTGCGGCATCCTCGCCGTCATCCAGGCCGTGCGGCGCCACCGCCCCACCCTCGCCTCCCGCCTGGAGCCATACGTGCACCCCCGCTCGGCCGCCTCGCGGCTACTGGTCGGCGCGCCGGCCGCGGACGGGCAGACCGTCAGCGCCGTGCTGCTGGGTACGGTCACCCGCCTGGGCGGCCTGCTGGAGGCGATCGGCTCCTCGGCCGACTCGGTGCGTCGGCGCCTGGCCCGCTCCGGGACCGGCCTGACCTATGAGGAACTGCGCACCCAACAACTGCTGTGGGCGGTGGCCGGGCTCGCCGTCGCCGCCGGGAGCGGACTGGCGCTGTCGCTCCTCTGGCGGGTCAACGTGCCGCTGCTGATCGTGCTGGCGCTGCTGGCCGGCGTCGGCGGGGCGGCCGCCCGCGACTGGTGGCTCACCCGCACCGTGACCCGGCGCTGCGAGCGCATTGAGGCGCAACTGCCCGACGTCGTCGAACTGCTTGCGCTCGTGGTCGGGGCCGGGCAGGGCCCCATCGCGGCCATCGAGCGGGTCGCGCGCGTGGGCCACGGCGAACTCGTGGAGGAACTGGAAGTCACCCTCGCCGACGTTCGTTCGGGCACCGTACTGTCCACCGCCCTGGCCCACCTGGAGCAGCGGGTCGGTTCCCTGCAGGTCACCCGCCTGTCGGAGGCGATCGCCGTCGCCCTTGAGCGCGGCACCCCGCTGGCGGACGTGCTGCGCGCCCAGGCCGCCGACGCCCGCGAGGCCTCCCGACGCGCCCTGATGGAGGAGGGCGGGCGCCGCGAGATCGCCCAGATGGTGCCCGTCGTCTTCCTGATCCTGCCCATCACCGTTGTCTTCGCCCTCTTCCCGGGCCTGTTTGTGCTGCGGATCGGCCTATGAGCCGACTCCCCGCGCCGGTCGCGCCGCGCGCCCGCGGGACCCCGGGCCGCCCGAAACCTCCCCACCGCCAGACCCATATCCACCACCCCTCCACGGAAACGGAGAATCCCATGCAAACTCTCAAGCGCCTCAGTATTCGCCTGCAAACCCGGCTCCACCACTTGGACGACGAGCGCGGTGACGTCCCCGGCTGGGTGCTGGTCACCCTCATGACCGCGGGGCTGGTCGTCGCCCTGTGGGCGGTGGCCGGCCCGGCCCTGATCCAGGTGTTCAACGACGCCATCGCCAAGGTCTCCGGTGCCATCTGAACGGCCGGGCCGGTGCGCCCGCGGGCACGTCGGGCGCGGTGAAGCGGGCGGGCCCGGCGGCCGGCACCGGCCGGCGGCCCGCCGCATGGCCACCGAGCGCGGCTCGGCCGTAGTCGACTTCGTGCTCGTCGGCGTGCTCGTCGTCGCCGTGTCGGTGGCGCTGCTCCAGCTCGCCCTCGGCCTGCACGTGCGCAACCTGCTCACCGACGCCGCCGGGGAGGGCGCCCGCCGCGCCGCGCTGGTCGGCGGCACCACCGCCGAGGCGGATGCGCGCGTGCGCGCCCTGGCCGACGCGGCACTCGCCGACGGCTACGTCGACGCCGTGAACGTCACCCGCACCCGGGTCGACGGCGTGACGGTGGTACGCGTGGACGTGACCGCCCCACTGCCGGTGTTGGGCCTGCTCGGCCCCGGCGGGACGCTGCACGTCACCGGGCACGCCGTCGACGAGGCCGTCCTCGTGGGCGTGGACGGAGACGAACCGTGAACCGGCGCGCGCAAAGCCGACCGCACACGCCGGTCGAGCCGTCGGGGAGGCGTTGGTCTGGTCGCCGGGTCCCCGGTCCGCGTCTCCGCCGGGCCGGATGGGGCGGCGAGTCGGAGGCCGGCAACGCCGCGGTGGAGTTCATCGGGTGGACGGTGGTGCTGGTGGTGCCCGTGGTGTACCTGCTCGTCGCCCTCGCCCAAGTGCAGGCCGCCTCCTTCGCCGTGGCCTCCGCCGCCGACGCCGCCAGCCGCATCCTGGAGGTCGAGCCGGGGGAGTCCGCCGTGGCTCACGCGCGTGTGGCCGTGAGCCTGGCCCTGTCCGACCAGGGCGTTGACGCCGACCCCGCCACCGCCCTGAGCGTGGGCTGCGCGGACGCCGCCTGCACCGGGGCGGTGGTACGCGTACAGGCGGGCGTGGACCTGCCGGTGCTCGCGTCGGCCGGGGTGGGGCGGGACGTCGTCGTCGTGGATGCCGAGCGCGCCGTCACCCTTGCCGTCAGCAAGGGAGGCGCACCATGATCTCGCGGGAGCGCTGCCGGGCCGCCGCCGCCCGGGTGCGCCGGACGGCCGCCGCGGAGGACGGGCAGACCCTGCTGCTGGGCGTCGGGCTGGTCGCCGTCGTCGCCGCACTGATTCTGGCACTCGCCTCCGCCAGCGCCGTCTACCTGGACCTGAAGACCCTCACCTCGCTGGCGGACTCGGCCGCGGCCGCCGCTGCGGATGCGATCGACGACGCCTCCTACTTCGCCGGAGACTCCACAACGGCCGGCCCCGGCACGCTGTCGGCCGCGGGCGTGCGGGCCGCGGCCGCCGCCGACCTGGCCGGACAACCGGTCGAGCTGACCGGGGTGCAGATCACCGAGGCCGCCAGTCCCGACGGTGCCACCGCCGTCGTCACCCTGACCGCGCATTCCCAACCGCCCTTCCTGCCCTGGGGCGTAATCCCCGCAGCGGGCTTCACGATCACCGCCACCGGCACCGCCCGGGCCACCACCAACATGTGAAGGCGCGGGGCCGAATGTCCGGATTCGGCATAAACGGGTCCGAAGCGGCCAAGAGCCGTTTCCGGATCGTTGGAATCAAGCCGTTTTATGGGCGGCCAGAGAGCGCGCGCCCGACGTTCCTGCCGGATTTGGACATTCTTCGGCGGGCGAGAGAGGTGGAGGAGCTACGGGGGATCAGGGTCGGGGTGGCGACGCGGTTAACCACTTGTGAATCGCCACTGGTCTGCGCGGCGAGCAGATCGAGTGCCCCGGCGGCGATCAGGTCGAAAGGCACACGCACCGTCGTCAGTGGCACGGTCAGTTGGCCGGCCAGCGGGGTGTCGTTATAGCCGACGACGCTCAAGTCCTTCGGGACGGAGCGTCCCAACGTCTTGGCCGCGGACAGCGTCCCCATGGCGAGGGAGTCATTGGCGGCGAAGACGGCGGTGATTCCCGGCGCCTCGCTGAGCACGGCTGTCGCCGCCGCGCTGCCGTCTGTGAAGCCGAAGCCGCAGTGGCGGACGTACGCCTCAGGGACCGGCACATCTGCCTCCGCCATGGCGCGGCGGTAGCCGGCCAAGCGCTGCCTGGCGGTGGAGGCGAAGTCGGGCCCGGGAAGCACTGCGACTTTGGTGTGCCCGAGGTCGAGCAGGTGGCGGGTTGCGAGATACCCGCCGAGCTCGTCGTCGCATACGGAGGAGGGTGAAATGTCGTCGGTGCGCAGTGCGAGCACATGCGGCACACCGCGTTCACGCAGGGAACTGGGCAGAGGATCATCAAGCCGAGCGGTGGCGAGTACGAGGCCGTCGACGCGCCGGGCCAGTAGCGAGTCCACGGCGTGGGCCTCGGCGGCGGAGTCGTCGCCGCACACGGATACGAGTGCGAACAATCCCCGAGCGGCCGCCGCTGAGAAGATCGCCTCGAACAGCAGCGCCATCACGGTGTCGGACAGTCGCGGCACCAGCACCCCGACGGTGCCGGTGTCGCCGCGTCGCAGTGCGGAGGCTGCGGCGTCGCGCCGGTATCCGAGCCGTTCGGCCGCTTCCCTCACTCGCTTGGCGGAGGCGGAGCGTGAGGTCGGAAGTCGTTCGTCCAGGATGCGGGAGGCCGTAGAGATGGACACGCCAGCTGCTGCGGCGACGTCCTTAAGGGTGACGGTCTTCACGGTGTGCCTCCTGGTCGGCTGATCGCATCGTAGCTGCGCGACTCGCAGACGAGGAGACGGACCCGCGGCGCCCAAGGACGTCGCGGGTCCGTCTCGGACAGGGCTACTCGTGATCAAACGACGACGGCGGCCAGTGCGAAACCGTAGAGCACGCTCAGCCCCGTCGCCATGAGGCCCGGGACTAGGAAGGGGTGGTCGAAGAAGTGTGTGCCGAGCCGCGTCGAGCCGGTGTCATCGAGGTCCACCGCCGCCAACAGCGTCGGATAGGTGGGCAGGATGAACAGGGATGAGGTCGCCGGGAAGCAGGCGACCACGGTCGCCGGAGCCACACCGATCGCCAGCGCGGTGGGGAACAGCGCCCGCGTGGAGGCGGCCTGCGAGTACAGCAATGAGGAGGCAACTACCACCAGGATGGCGAACAGCCAGGGCTTGCCGGCGAGCGCGTCACCCAGGTGGGCTTGGATCCACTCCTGGTTGGCGGTCATAAAGGTGGTACCCAGCCAAGCGACACCGAGGATACAGGCGCAGGCGTTCATACCGGTGCGGAAGATTGACGAGCCCGGTATCGCCTTCGGATCTGCGCGGCAGGCCACGATGATCGCCCCGGCGGCTGCAAGCATGACGGAGATACGGCACTGTCCGGCGTCCATAACGGGCTCGGAGATCAGGCCCACCTTCTCGGAGATGGCAATGGAGTAGGCGAGCACCACAACCAGGGCGATCAGGAAGATCAGCACCGACAGCTTGGCGCCCGGGCGCAGTTCGCGGACCTCGTGCTTAGGCGGGGTGATCTCGCCAGCGGCGAGGCGGCGCCGATACTCCGGCACGACATCGAGTCGGTCCGTCCCGCGCGCCTTGTCCCAGAACATGAATACCAGTGCGGTAGTCATCGTGCCTAGGAAGGTGGCGGGGATCGACACCAGAATCAGGTCGATGAAGGTCCACCCGGAATTCGTCTCCTCAAGTTGGCCAGAGAGGAACACCACGGCGGCGGAGATCGGGGAGGCGGTGATGCCAAGCAGCGATCCGGCCACGCCGACCGCCAGCGGGCGGGTGGGGCGGATGTTGTTCTCCTTGGCGACCTCCACGATCACCGGCATGGTCGCGAAGGACACCTGTCCGGTGGAGGCGGCGAAGGTGAGCAGGTAGGTAACCAGGGGCGCCAGCAGGGCGAGGTACTTGGGGTGGGCACGCAACAGCCGGTCGGTGAGATTGACCAGGTAGTCGAGCCCGCCGGCCACCTGCATGGCCGAGGCCGCATAGATCACCACCATGATGAACACGATCACCTGCATGGGCAGGTCGCCGGGGGTGGCACCGAGCAGGCCGAGGACCACCACGCCGGCTCCGCCGGCGAAGGCAATGCCGATGCCGCCGATTCTGGCGCCGATGATGATGAAGGCAACGAAGACGAGGAACTGCAGAAGGATCACGGCCTACTCCATTGTGGGCGGTGGGTGGGGGGGAGGAACGCGGCACGGGGCGTGATCACCATCGGCACCGATCGTGATGGGACACACTTGGTGTGGGGCGGCCGCGGGGCGTGGCGGTCGCGGGAATAAGGCCGCGACCGCCACGTGTAGTGGTCAGGCCGGGATCTGCGCCTTGCCGATTCCGGCGGCAGCCAGGGCCGCGGCGATCTCCTCGTGGGCGCCCTCTGCCAGGGGGCGTAGCGGAGAGCGCACGGTGGCGGTCTCCAGCACGCCGCGCTCCACCAGCGCCTCCTTCAGGGCGACGGTGCCCTCCATGTGACTTCCGCGGTGGTAGACCGCCTTGGTCACCGGCAGGAGCTGGTCATGCACGGCGCGGGCGGCGTCGTAGTCGTGCGCCTGGCCGGCCTTGAGCAGCTTGATCAGCAGCTCGGGGGCGATGTTGCCGTAGCCGACCAGGAGGCCGTCGACGTCGAACATGGTGTGCAGCAGGTACTCGTCGTGGCAACTCATGATCGTCAGGTCCGGGAAGGCCTCACGCAGTACCGGGATCTCGGTGTCCCACCGCTTCATGTTGCGCACGCCGTTCTTGGTGTAGTGCACGCCGGGCAGCGCCGCGATCTCCAACTGGGTGTCCAGGTCGTAGCTGCACTTGGTGTTGTCCGGGTACTGGAAGAGGATTTCGTTCAGGCCGGTCTCCTCATAGATCGCCTTGTAGCGGTCCTGCGGGGCGCCGGGCTGGAACCCGAACCGCAGCCAGCCGTGGGAGGGGTAGATCAGGCCGGCGGTCGCCCCGGCGTCGACGGCACGCTGTGCCTCCTCGCAGGCGACCCTGGTGCCCTCGCCGGTGATGCCGGCGACGACGGGGACGCGGCCGTCGGTGGAGGCGACGAACGCCTCGATGACGGCCACCTGCTCGGACTGGGTGAGGAAGGTGCCCTCACCGGCGTGGCCCAGGACGACCAGTGAGGTGACTTCGGGGAAGGAGCCCAGCCAGGAGCCCAGGCGCTTGATGGCGGGGAAGTCGATCTCGCCGTCGGGGGTGAAGGGGGTGACGGGGGCGGGGTTGAGGCCGCGGAGGTTGGGTACTGGGACGCTCATATTGGTTCACTTCCTTGGGATCAAGAGCGGATCATGCCACCGGGAGCGCCTCTTGCAAACGTTCCCGGGAACGTTTGCAAGAGTAGGTGAGGAGGCTCGCCGTGTCCATAGGTCGGAAGGCCCAGATGGTGGCCGTGCGGCCTCCCGGTACGCGCGCAGAATGATGCTCCGAATACGGGACAAACGCGTGTGCGCGACCGAACTGTGGCTGACAGATCGCTGATATCAAGCCGTTTTATGGGCGGCCAGAGAGTGTGCGCCCGACGTTCCCGCCGGATTTGGACATTCTTCGGCGGCGGCCTCTCCCGGCGGGCCCATACTGGGCCCATGACAGACCCCGAAACCGCGCCCGCGCTGCGCGACGACGACGCCTACGCCGACTCCATCATCGACTTCGTCACCGCCTCACCCACCAGCTACCACGCAGCCGCGGAGGTCGCCCGCCGCCTGGACGCCGTGGGCCTGACCGCCGTAGACGAGCGCGAGCCCTGGGGAACCGACCTGCCCCGCCGCGGTTACACCCGCCGCGACGGCGCCATCATCGCCTGGCTGCTGCCCGAGCAGCTGGACGCGGCCGCCGGATTGCGGATCGTCGGCGCCCACACGGACTCCCCGGCGCTGCGGCTCAAGCCCCGCGCCGCCATGGTGCGCGACGGCGTGCAGGTGCTGAACGTCGAGGTCTACGGCGGGCCACTGCTGAACTCCTTCCTGGACCGCGAGCTCGGCCTGGCCGGCCGCCTGACCACCTTCGACGGCACCACCCACCTGGTGCGCACCGGCCCCATCGCCCGCGTCGCCCAGGTCGCCCCGCACCTGGACCGCAGCGTGAACGAGTCCCTGCACCTGGACAAGCAGGCCCATCTGTTGCCGCTGTGGACCCTGACGAGTGGCAAAGCGAGTGATGCGGCGGCGGCCGCCGGCACGGCCCCGGCGGGCGCCGCAACCGACGCGGCCGGACCCGGGAATGACGCCGCGTCCGCCCTGCCCGGCCCCGACGCGCCCGAGCATTACCTGTGCGAGCTGGCCGGCATCGACCCCGCCGACCTGGCCTTCTGCGACATCCTCACCTACCCCACCGAGGCGCCGGCCCGCTTCGGTCGCAATGGCGAGTTCCTCGCCTCCTCCCGCCTGGACAACCTCTCCTCCGTGCACTCCGCCCTGGTGGCGCTGGAGGCGTTGGCCCGCGCGGGCGATCCCACCGGCCCGATCGTCTTCATCGCCAATGACCATGAGGAGGTCGGCAGCGGCACCCGCACCGGTGCCGCCGGCCCGTTCCTGCAGACCGTGCTGTCCCGCCTCGCCGGCGCCATGGGGATCACGGGCGACGCCTACGCGGCGCTGCTGGCCCGCTCGGTGTGCGTCTCCGCCGACGCCGGCCACGCCGCCCACCCGAACTATCCACAGTTGCACGATCCCGCCGTGCGCCCCGTCCTCGGCGGCGGGCCGCTGCTGAAGATCAACGCCCAGCAGCGCTACGCCACCGACGCCACCGCCGTGGCCACATGGGCACGCGCCTGCCGCACCGCCGCGGTTCCCAGCCAGGACTTCGTGTCCAACAACGCCGTGCCCTGCGGCACCACGATCGGCCCGCTCACCGCCACGCGCCTGGGCATCCCCACCGTCGACGTCGGCCAGGGGCTGCTGTCCATGCACTCCCAGCGGGAGATGTGCGCGGTCACCGACGGACGCGGCCTCGCCCGCGCCATGCACGCCTACTGGCAGGGCGCCTGAACCCCAGAGGGCGGTGCGCCGCCCGGCCCCGCCCGCTTAGCCGCGCCGACCACCGGCCGTGCCCCAAGACGACGGTGCCGGGCAACCGCTCAATGCAGCCGCCCGGCACCGCCTGCCTTCAAGCGCGAGCCGGCGCTCAGCGCCAGGCGCCGCGCCAGTACTGGATCGGCAGATGCGCGGCCTGCCAGTCGTTCACGCCCAGCTCGTGAGCCCAGCGCACCGGCAGGTACGGGTCGCGCAGGGCCGCCCGCCCGGCGGCGACGGCGTCGGCCAGGCCGGCCACCAGGATCTGCTCCGCCTGCATGCCGGAGTCGATGATGCCGACGGCGACCACCTGCGGCTGCCCTCCGCCCGGCGTCGTCATGCCGTCCACGGCCTGCTTGACCTGGGCGGCGAAGGGCACCTGGTAGCCGGGGCCCGCCGGCACCTGGGCGGGCGCGTTCCCGCCGGTGGACACGTGCAGCACGTCCACGCCCGCCGCCACCAGCTGCCGCGCCAACTCGGCGGTGTCATCCCCGGTGATCCCGCCCTCGGTCCAGTCGGTGGCAGACAGGCGGATGTCGAGGACCTTGTCCTCCCCGATGGCCGCGCGCACCGCCCGAACCATCTCCAGGGCGAAGCGGCGCCGCCCCTCGGCGGAGCCGCCGTAGGCGTCGGTGCGGGTGTTGGACAGCGGCGAGAGGAACTGGTGGATCAGGTAGCCGTGGGCGCCGTGCAGTTCCACCACGTCGTAGCCGGCGGCCACGGCGCGGCGGGCGGCGTCGGCGAAGGCCTGCACGGTGTCGGCGATCTCCGCGGTGGTCAGCGCGCGCGGCACCGCGTGGCCGGGGTAGGCCACCGCACTCGGCGCCACCAGATCCCAGTCGGGCAGGGTGCCGGAGCGGGCCCCCTCGACGTCGGGCCGCCACGGGGGCGTGCCCGCCTTGCGGCCGCCGTGGCCCAGCTGCACGCCCGCCAGCGCGCCGCCGGCGTGGATCGCCTCGACGATGCGGCGGTGGCCGTCCACCTGGGCGTCGTCCCACAGGCCGAGGTCGTAGGGGGACAGGCGCCCCGCGGGAGTGACGCCGGTGGCCTCGACGATCACGGTGCCGAAGCCGCCCTGGGCGCGCGAGCCGTAGTGCACCACGTGCCAGTCGGTGGCGATGCCGTCCTGGTTCTCGACCGAGTACATGCACATGGGTGGGAGCCAGAGGCGGTTGCGGGCCGTGAGCCCGCGCAGAGAAAGGGGCTGAAGGAGCTGTGGATTCGCCATGGCGTCACGCTACGCGTGCCGACCGTCGACGGCCAGGGGTGCGGTCGGGATCACTGCCGCCCACCCACGTGGGCTCGATAGCCTTGGCACATCATGACCACTTCCGCCCTCGCCCCCTCCCGCCCCGTCCCGTACGGCGACCCCGCGCACACGCCCGCCCCGATTACCCGGCGCGTCGACGACGTCGCCCTCGTATTCGAAGGCGGTGGCATGCGCGGCACCTACACCGCGGCGCTGGTGCAGGTGCTGCTGGAGGAGGGGCTGTTCTTCCCCTGGGTGGGCGGCATCTCCGCCGGCACGACCAACACCGTCAACATGGTCTCCCGCGACCTGTGGCGCACCCGTGAGGCCTTCGTCGGGCTGACCACCGACCCCGACGCGGGCGGGTGGGGCAGCTTCGCCCGCGGCCAGGGCTACTTCAACTCCGAGCACATCTACCAGCACACCTCCCTGCCGGACGAGCTGTTCCCCTTCGACTGGGACACCTTCAAGTCCTCCGCGGCCACCGTGCGCCTGGGCGCCTTCCGCTGCGACACCGGCGAGGAGGTCTACTGGGGCCTGGAGGACATGGACGTCATGGAGGACCTGCTGGTGCGCTGCCAGGCCTCCTCATCCATGCCGGTGCTCATGCCCACCGTCCACATCGACGGCGTGCCCTACCTCGACGGGGCGCTCGGCCCCACCGGCGGTTTCCCCACCGACGCCGCCGCGGCCGACGGCTACGAGCGCATGCTCGTGGTCTCCACCCGGCCGGCAGGCTACCGCAAGCCCGCCGAGAAGCGCGCCGCCGCCTACCGGCGCATGTTCCGCAAGCAGCCGGAGGTCGCCGAGGCCATCATCAACCGGCCCGACGGCTACAACCGCACCATTGAGGAGCTGGAGCAGGGGCGCCGCGAGGGGCGCGTCTACCTGTTCCAGCCCGACCGCATGGCGATCGAGAACGGTGAGCTGCGCTACGACCGCGTGGTGACCGCCTACGAGGCCGGCCTGGCGCAGGCCCGCCGGGAGCTGCCCGACATCCTGGAATTCCTCGGGTTCTGAGCCCGACGGCGACCGCCGCCGGGCGGTGGACGACGACGCTGTGACAATGTCAACGTCTGATTTCGTTGGCGTCACGAATGGGGTCATGCTGTTCTTGGGGCTCGTACCGCCCGAACCCGGGCGGGCCACGGCCTGAACGGAGACATCTATGACCAATAAGCCCAAGATCGGGATCGTGCTCGGCTCGGTGCGGGAGGTTCGCCTCGGCGAGCAGATCGCCCAGTGGGTGCTTGAGCACGCGCGCGCCCGCGGCGACGCCGACTACACCATCATCGATGTCAAGTCCTTCGACCTGCCCCTGTTCACCTCGCAGGTTCCGCCAATGATGGCGAACAAGCAGTATGACGACCCGCGGGTGCAGGCCTGGTCAGACGCCATCGACTCCCAGGACGGCTTCGTGTTCGTCACCTCCGAGTACGACCACGGCATTCCCGGCGCCTTCAAGAACGCCACCGATCACCTGTTCTCCGAGTTCCAGAACAAGACCGTCGGCTTCGTCGGCTACTCCGGCGACGGCGCCATCCGGGCGGTCGAGCAGTGGCGCACGGTCCTGGGCAGTTGGAGCATGCACGTGGTCTACCCGCCGGTGCAGCTGATCCTCGTCACGGACACCACGGCGGACATGGCCACCTTCACCCCCGTGGACCGGCGCGACGTCCAGTTGGCCGAGACCCTCGACGCCGTCGTCGCCTCCATCGCCGCCCGTCAGGGCTGAGGCGCGCCGGGCGCGCCCGCGAAGCCGAAGGTGGTGATCGCGGGCACGGCCCGGCCGCCGTCGAGCGCCGCGGCCAGCAGCCGCAGGACCTTCAGTTCGTGCGGCGGGACCGGCTCGGGCAGTGCGTCCAGCGCAAACCACCTCAGGGCGCCGGACTTGTGCGGCTCCTGGATGGTGGGTGTGCCGCGCCAGCGAGTCAGGGTGAAGAAGAAGTCCGCCCGCTGCTCGAGGGCCGGCCCGCCGACGGCGTTGCTGCGGTGCATGGCGGTGAGCGGCACCAGATCGCCGGGATCGACGACGACGCCCATCTCCTCGGCGCCTTCCCGCACGGCCGCCGCGGTCACCGACTCGCCGGGCTCGACGTGCCCCGCGATCCCGGCTGCCCAGTGCCCGTCCATGAAGCCGGTGTTGCGGCGCAGCTGCAGCAGTACCTCGGTAGCGGCGGCGCCGTGAGGCCAGCCGGCAGGGGAACGGGGCGCGCGGTCGACGCCGACGGGATGGCCGGTGCCGAGTGTCTCCGTGGCCATGGCTGTGGTGGCGTCCTTTCGGGGACGCAGCAACAGCACGTAAGCGGCGGGCACGAGCGCGAAGGGCGCGGCGTCGTCGGGGCCGGCAGGGCGGGGGAGAGCGGGCATGCCCGCACGCTAGCGCAGCGCTGCGGCCTCGTGGCATTCATGCCGGAGCCCTACGGGGTACACAGGTGGCACATAAGCGGGGTCACCAGACTGGTCGGCGACCAGCAAGCCGGTACCGCGGCGGCGGTGGAACATGCGCACCGTCGTCGGGCGCCGGCAGCACACCTGAAGGAGATCCCCATGCGTTTCAGCCGTACCACCGAATACACCACCGACCTCGACGACGACCGCTTCTGCATGCGGCGCCGCTCCGTGCTGCTGGGCGGACTCGGCCTGGCCACGGTCGGTGTGCTGACGGCCTGCGGCCCCTCCAACGACTCCGCCTCCACCGCCACAGCCACCACCGAGACGGCCGCCGATGCGGACACCGCCGCCACCGCCGCCGACGTGGAGGCCTCCGTCGGCCCGGAGTACCACGAGGCCTCCGAGTCCAACACCGCCCTGTCGAGCGGTTCCTGGACCGGCTCGATCGGCGACAAGGAGATCACCCTGAGCGGCGCCTACCTCGTCGACGGCATCGCGGCCACCATCGACGGCGGCACCTTCGAATCCACCAGCGCCGACGAGACCGTCTTCCTGGTCGTCAACGGCGGCAGCCTCACCGTCACCAACGCCCGCGTCAACAAGTCGGGCGACGCCTCCACCGACGGCGAGCACGGCGTGGATGACTCCTACAGCTTCTACGGGCTCAACTCCGCCATCGTGGTGGTCGGTGAGGGCAGCAGCGCCAGCATCGACCAGACCACGCTGACCACCGACGCCTCCGGCGCCAACGCCGTCGTCGCCACCGGCGGCGCCACGGCCGAGGTCACCGCCTCCGCCATCAACACCACCGGCGAGTCCTCCCGCGGCCTGCACGCCACCTACGCCGGGGCGATCACCGGCGCCAACCTGACCATCACCACCGAGGGCGCCCACTGCGCCGCCGTCGCCACCGACCGCGGCTCCGGCACCGTGACGGTGGACGGCACGAACACCTTCACCACCGCCGGCGACGGCTCGCCCTGCATCTACTCCACCGGTGAGATCACCGTCTCCGGCCTGACCGGCACCTCCGGCCAGGGGCAGGCGATCGTGGTCGAGGGCAAGAACCACGCCACCGTCTCCGATTCGACGTTCACCACCGACTCGGAGACCGCCGGCGTCATGCTGTACCAGTCCATGTCCGGGGACGCCGCCGACTCCGACGCCGCCACCGAGACCTCCACCCTCGCGCTCACCGACGTCACGCTGACCTGCAGCCGGGACGTGCCCATCCTCTACGTCACCAACACCACCGCCGAGGCCACACTCACCGGCTGCACGCTGGAGACCGCCGGCGGCCTGGCAGCCGCCGACGAGGACCGCTGGGGCAACTCCGGCTCCAACGGCGGCACCCTGACCCTCACCCTGGACGCAACCAGCTTCGATGGCGCCATCACCGCCGGGAGCACCTCCGCCATCACCGTCAACACCATCAACGGGGGCGCCGCCACCGGCACCACCTCCGGCGACGTCACCGTCTCCTGACGCCACGGTTCGCAGGGCCCCTTGCGGCGTGTGCGGCGCGCTTGAGGCCGGCACTTGTCATGGAATGCACCTCTTTCTGCGTCTGCTTCCTGAGGGGGCTCCGCGCTCACCGCAGAATCATGCGACTCGATGCGGCGCGCCAGGGGCGGTTGCGGTTGAAAGTGGTGCATTCCGTGACAGGCGTACCTCGTCTAGCGGCCGCGGTGTGCCGCGGGTACCGGCGTGGGCGTGTAAGCGGCGGTTGCACGGGCGAGTGGGGAAGGCCTTTGACGCGTGGGCTAGCCATTAATAGGGAATTGGAGGAATCCCACAAGTTGCGCTCGCGGATCCGGGCGGCAAACGGCGGTGCGTTGCGGGCCCTCGCACCTCTACGGTGGTGGCATGAGCACAAACATGCGCCCTGCCGTCCGCTCCAACACCGCTCCCGCCGCGGTGCCCCTGGCCCGCCGCGTCGCCCGCGAGGCGGCGCTCATCATCGGTGGCGCCGCCGCCATCGCCCTGATCGGTCAGATCGCCCTGCCACTGCCCTTCACCCCGGTGCCGGTCACTCTCGGCACACTGGCCGCCCTCGGCGTGGGCGGCGTGCTCGGCTCCCGGCGCGGCCTGGCGGCCGTGGCCCTGCTCGCCGCGGCGGCCGCCCTCGGAGCCCCGGTGCTCGCGGGCTGGAGCGGCGGTATCACCGCCTCCTTCGGGTACGTGCTCGGCTACGGGCTCGCCGCGCTGCTCGCCGGCCGCGCCGGAACGGTCGCCGTGGGCCGCGGTACGCCGGCGGTCCTGCGGGCGGCGGCGGTGCGCGTGGGCCTCATGCTCGCCGCCTCCGCGCTGGTGTACGTGCCCGGCCTGCTGTGGCTCAAGGCCGCAACCGGCGCGCCGTGGAACGCGGTGTTCGTCATGGGGCTGGCGCCGTTCGTGGTGGGTGACCTGCTGAAGTCCTTCGCGGCCGCCCTCGTGGTCCGCCCGGCGGCGCTGCGCTGACTCGCCCCACTCCCGGATCCTGAGACCGGCCATTCGCAATCCGGTCGGCAGCGATAGGACTGAACCATGACCTCCCCAGCGCAAACCCCTAGTTCCTCCCAACCCGCCGACCCGACGCCGGCTCCCCGCCGCAACGACGAGGACCGCTCGGCCTACATCGCCGTCACGGTCTTCCCCTTGCTGATCCTGCTGGCCTTCGCCGCCGCGATGCTCGCCCCCGAGGCGCTCAGTCCGCTGTCCGCCGGCACCAGCTACGCCCTGGGCATCATCATGTTCGGCATGGGCCTGACTCTGACGGTCCCCGACTTCGCCCTGGTGGTGCGCCGCCCCCTGCCGGTGCTGGTGGGGGTCGCCGCCCAGTTCGTGGTCATGCCCCTCATCGCCTGGACCCTGACCCGCATCTTCCAACTGGACCCGGCCCTGGCCGCCGGCGTCATCCTGGTCGGCTGCGCCCCCGGCGGCACCTCCTCCAACGTCATCTCCTACCTCTCCCGCGGTGATGTGGCGCTTTCGGTGACCATGACCTCGATCTCTACGCTGCTGGCCCCGCTGCTCACGCCCCTGCTCACCCAGTGGCTCGCGGGCCAGTACATGCCCGTCGACGCCGGGTCCATGGCCATGTCGATCGTGAAGATCGTGCTGGTGCCCGTCATCGGCGGCCTGCTGATTCGCGCCTTCCTGGGCCGCTTCGTGGAGCCGCTGCTGCCCGCGATGCCCTGGATCTCCGTGCTCGGCATCTGCTACGTGGTGATCGCCGTGGTCTCCGGTTCTGCCGACAAGATCGCCTCCGCCGGAGCGCTGGTGCTGCTGGTGGTCGCCCTGCACAACTGCCTGGGTTACCTGCTCGGCTACCTGATCGGCCGGGTGACCAGCCACGACGAGAAGGCCTCGCGCACCACCGCCATCGAGGTCGGCATGCAGAACTCCGGCCTGGCCGCCGGGCTCGCCGCCCAGTACTTCAGCGCGGAGGCCGCCCTGCCCGGAGCGGTCTTCTCCATCTGGCACAACCTCTCCGGCGCCGTGGTCGCGGCCCTGTTCCGCCGCCGGGACGCCCGCGCCGCCAACTGAGGCTTCGCCCGACGACGGCGTGTGCCCGCCCGTGGTGGTGGGCATACGCCGCGGCCTCGCGCCCAGGCGGTGTTTCACGGCGGCTGGCGCTCGCGGATCCCCGGAGCGGGCGGGCGGACTCACCTGCGAGTGTCCGAGTCCGGGGCCTACTGCCTGCCCAGCGGCAGGAATGTGGCGGAGGTTACTTGCGCGGCCGGTAGTGGCCGGTTCTGCGCCGCCCATCGTTGGACATAGCCCCGGCCTTGACGTCCGGGGTGTAAGGCGTGTTTCCAAATGCGGGTATCGTGAGACGGTCCGTTCGGTCCCAAGGTCGCCCGCGGGTGGCTGTGTCTGGGCGGCAATGTCCGTAGCCGCACCGGAATCGGCTCCCACGCGGGGCCCGGCCCTCCGGCGGCCCGCCAAAGAGAAGACCGCATGTTTCCGTACCTAATGCGCAGGCTTGCGAACTACGCGATCCTGTTGGTCATAGCGACCGTCTTGGCGTATTTCCTCGCCGCGACGCAGCTCAACCCACTCGGGTTGTATGACCTGAGCAATACCAAGCTCAACTGGGACGGCATTTACGCCACACTCACGTCCTATAACATCAACCCCAATGATCCGGTCCTGGATCGGTTCAAGATTTGGGCCACGGGCGTGCTCACCGAGTGGGACTGGGGCAAGACTCCCAAGGGTGAATCCGTCAATGCCATCGTTGCCCGCCGCATGTGGGTATCGGTGCGGCTGGTCTTCCTCGGCTCCCTCATCGGTATGGGCGTCGGCACGGCGCTGGGCGCCTGGACCGCCACCAAGCAGTACTCCGCCGCGGACCGCATCATCACGGTGCTGTGCCTGATCGTCTTCTCCACGCCGGTCATGGTCATCGCCCTGTTCCTCAAACTCGGGGCCATCAAGGCCAATGCCGCCCTGGGCGGGCAGGTCTTCGAGTTCGTCGGCGAGGGCTCCGGCTTCGTCGGTCGCGCCCAACACCTGCTGCTGCCGACCATTTCCATGTCGCTTACGGGCATCGCGACCTACTCGCGCTATCAGCGCAACCTCATGCTCGACACCCTCGGCGCCGACTATGTGCGCACCGCACGCGCCAAGGGACTGCGCAAGCGCCAGGCCATCACCCGTCACGCGTTGCGCACCTCGCTGATCCCCATGGGCACCTACTTCGCCTTCGCTCTGGCCACCATGTTCGTAGGCGCCTCCATCACGGAGACCGTTTTCACCTGGCACGGTATGGGCGAGTACGCCGTCACCTCGATCTCCACCTTCGACATCAACGGCACCGTAGCCGTGGTCGCCTTCTCCGGAATGATGACGCTGATAGGCGCCCTCTTGTCAGACGTCCTCGTGGCCGTCATCGACCCCCGCGTGAGGGTGAGCTGAAATGGCAGACGCGTCCCGCAATGACAGCACCTCCGGCGGCAGCAGCCGCTCGGATTCGGTCATCGGCCCCGACTCGGCGCCTGGCGCCTCCCTGGAGACCGCCATTCCCGGCAATGCGCCGGAGATGGCCGACTCCGCCGCGCAGACCGCGCGCCTGACCCGCGGTCAGATCCTGCGCCGCCGCTTCTTCCGCAACAAGAGCGCCGTGGGCGGCCTGGTGGGCTTCGGCCTGATCGTGCTGCTGGCCGTCGTCGGCCCGCACATCGCCCGCTACCACTACACCGAGCCCGATTTCCTCGCCTTCCACGTCCCCCCGAACGCCGATCACTGGCTGGGAACCACCAAGGACGGCTCGGACGTGTTCGCCATGGTGATCGAGGGCCTGCGCAAGTCTCTGATCATTGGCCTGAGCGTGGCCGCGATCCAGACCGGCGTGGCTGCCATCGTCGGCAGTGCGGCCGCCTACTTCGGCGGCTGGTTCGACAAGGTCGCCCTGTGGGTCATCGACCTGCTGCTGGTGGTGCCCTCCTTCCTGATCATCGCCATCGTGTCCCAGTCGGTCTCCGGCCAGTCCAAGGGCTCGATTCCGCTGTTCATCATTCTGCTGGCCGCATTCAGCTGGATGCTGACCGCCCGCGTCATCCGTTCCATGACGCTGTCCGTGC
This sequence comes from Actinomyces sp. Z5, assembly GCF_003287795.1. NCBI lineage: Bacteria > Bacillati > Actinomycetota > Actinomycetes > Actinomycetales > Actinomycetaceae > Actinomyces > Actinomyces sp. Z5. The sequence goes on along the minus strand of NZ_QMIN01000029.1, from coordinate 2,831 downwards.
GGAACATGGAGTACGTGACGGCGGCCCGCTACATGGGGGTCAGCGCCCCGCGGATCATCGCCCGCCACATCCTGCCCAACGTCTCCTCCTACATCATCATCGACGCCACGCTCGGCATTGCCAGCGCGGTGCTGAGCGAGACCACGCTGTCCTACTTCGGCTTCGGCGTGAAGCCCCCGAACACCTCCCTGGGGACGCTCATTCAGCAGTCGCAGGGTGACGTCGCCGTCTACCCCTGGGCCTTCATCGCCCCCGCCGTGGTGCTGATGGTCATGCTGGTGTGCGTAAACCTCATTGGCGACGGCGTGCGTGACGCCCTCGATTCCTCGTCTAAGTCTGGAGGCCAGGCATGAGCCGCTCCCACAAGCAGGCCCCCGCATTCGAATCCGACGCTCTGCCCGACCCGGCCGCCGCCGCCCCACTGCTGGAGGTCCGCGACCTGTGCGTCACCTTCCCCTCGGAGGACGGTCAGGTGCACGCCGTGCGCGGCGTCAACCTGGACCTGGCTCGCGGCGAGGTGCTCGCCCTGGTCGGTGAGTCGGGCTCGGGCAAGTCGGTGACCTCCACTGCCGTCATGGGACTGCTGGACGAGTCGGCTGCCGTGTCCGGTTCGGTCAAGCTGCACGGCACCGAGCTTCTGGGCCGTTCAGACGCATACATGTCGAAGCTTCGCGGCACCCAGATCGCCATGGTCTTCCAAGACCCGCTATCCGCCCTCACCCCGGTGTACACGGTGGGTCAGCAGATCGTGGAGGCCCTGAAGATCCACAACCGCGGCATGTCGGACAAGGATGCGAAACGACGCGCCATCGAGTTGCTGGACCTGGTGGGTATTCCCAACCCCACCGTGCGCGTGAACGCCTATCCACACGAGTTCTCCGGCGGTATGCGTCAGCGCGCCGTGATCGCCATCGCGATCGCCAACGATCCCGACCTGATCATCGCCGACGAGCCCACCACCGCGCTGGACGTGACTATTCAGGCGCAGATCCTGGACGTGCTGCGTACCGCGAAGCAGGAGACGGGCGCAGGCGTCATCATGATCACTCACGACCTGGGAGTGGTGGCCGGCATGGCCGACCGGGTCAGCGTCATGTACGCCGGCCGGATCGTGGAGACCGGCGACGTCGACGACGTGTTCTACCGCCCCCGCATGCCCTACACGATCGGTCTGCTCGGCGCACTGCCCCGCCTGGACACCAAGAAGGACTCCGCCCTGGCCACCCTGGAGGGAAACCCGCCGTCGCTGCTGGCCGAGCCCACCGGCTGCCCCTTCGCCCCGCGCTGCCCCATGGTGCAGGACGCCTGCCTGGACGGCGAGCCCGCCCTGGCGCCGGTGCGCCCCGATGGCAGCCTCGACGCCGTAGACGACGCCCCCGCGGGCCCGCAGCTGTCCGCCTGCCGTCGTTTCCCGGAGATCGAGAAGAACAACCTCAACTACCGGGACATCTACCCGGTGCCCAAGCTCAAGACGCCGGAGGCCCTCGACCTGCCCCATGAGCAGCGCGAGGAGGTGCTGCGGGTCACCGAGCTGGTAAAGGACTTCCCGCTGATGAAGGGTGCGGTCTTCAAGCGCCGCGTGGGCACCGTCCATGCCGTGGCGGACGTGTCCTTCGACGTGCGCAAGGGTGAGACCCTGGCGCTGGTGGGGGAGTCCGGCTGCGGCAAGAGCACCACTCTGCTGGAGGTCATGGACCTCAAGTCTCCCCAGCACGGCACGATCGTGGTGCTCGGCAAGCAGACGGACAAGCTGTCACGCGGTGAGCGTCGCCGGATGCGTCAGGACGTGCAGATCGTCTTCCAGGACCCGATGGCCTCGCTCGACCCGCGCCTGCCGGTGTTCGACCTGATCGCCGAGCCGCTGCGCGCCTTCAAACGCCCCAAGCAGGAGATCGCCGACCGGGTGGCCGAACTGATGCAGCTGGTCGGCCTGGAACCCAGCCACGCCAACCGCTACCCGCGCAACTTCTCCGGCGGGCAGCGCCAGCGCATCGGCATTGCCCGGGCGCTGGCCCTGGAGCCGAGCCTGTTGGTGCTGGATGAGCCGGTTTCCGCCCTGGACGTCTCCATCCAGGCCGGGGTGATCAACCTGCTCGACGAGCTGCGCGCCACCCTGGGGCTGAGCTATCTCTTCGTGGCTCACGACCTGTCCGTGGTGCGGCACATCGCCGACCGGGTCGCGGTCATGTACCTGGGGCGGATTGTGGAGATCGGCGACGTTGACGCGGTCTTCTCCGCGCCGGCTCACCCCTACACGCAGGCGCTGCTCTCCGCCATCCCGATTCCGGATCCGGTTAAGGAACGCACCCGCAGCCGCATCATCCTGCAGGGCGATCTGCCCTCGCCGGCCAACCCGCCCTCGGGCTGTCCCTTCCGCACTCGCTGCCCCAAGTTCGCAAATGAGCTCGACGATGAGCAGCGAGAGGCCTGCCTGACCCGGCTTCCGGACTTCTTCACGATGGGGGAGGACCACCGGGTCTCCTGCCACTACTCGGAGCACGCCAGCGTGTTCTGAGCCTTCGGGTGTGCTCGGATCGGTGTGGTCTGGCGGCCAACGCCAATCCGAGTATCAGACAGGTGTCAGAAACACTCGTATGGTTTTCACAGCTGCCGGGCACCTCACGCGTCCCGCTTGCCAACAACCGCTCAGCCGATCCAGAAACGGAGTACCACCAATGCAAATCAACCGTCGTCTCTTCCTCTCGGGCACCGCCTCGGCGGCCGCCCTGGCGGCCCTGGCCGCCTGTGGCGGGGGCTCCTGACTCCTGACAGGTCGCTGGGGTGATTGGGGTTTTTCGTTGGTGTGGTGTGGTTGGGTTGGTGGTTGTGGG
>NZ_QMIN01000028.1:0-7293 GCF_003287795.1 Actinomyces sp. Z5 | reverse complement strand
GTGGCCGCCCCGGTTTCCCGGGACGGCCACCGGCCTTCGTTTACAGGACTCGGCAGGTCCTCTACACGCGGATCAGGCGCCCACCGGCTCGGTGGCGGGGGCGACGGCGTACAGCGCGTCGCCGCGGTCGACTGCGCCGGTGTGCTCGTCGGTGACGCCACCGAAGGCGGTCGCGTTGGACACCACGATCGGGGTGACGGTCTGGTAGCCGTCCGCGGTTACGCCGGCCCAGTCGACCTCGACCAGCGTCTGTCCGCGCAGCACCTTGTCACCGGCGGAGACCCGCGGGGTGAAGTGCTTGCCGTTCAGTTCAACGGTGTCCATGCCGACGTGGATCAGCAGCTCGACGCCGCTGGCAGAGCGGATGCCGTAGGCGTGGCCGGTCGGGAAGGCGACCAGCACCTCGCCATCAACCGGCGAGACGACGGGCCCGGAGTCCGGCACCACCGCCAGGCCCGGACCAAGCATCCCGGAGGCGAAGGTCTGGTCCTGCACCTCGGACAGCGGTACCGCCCGCCCCTGGATGGGAGAGGTGATGGTGAAGTCGGTGGCGGCCTCGGCGGGCAGTTCCACAGTGGCGGAGTGCGCCTTGGTGGCCTCGGCCTCGAGGGCGGCCTCGTCCACCTCGTCGTCGGCGGCGAAGGAGGCCTGCCCCTTGGGGGTACGGCCGTAGACGAAGGCGGCTGCGAAGGCGATGATGAAGGTGACCGCCTCCAGGGCCAGGTAGACCGGGATCTTCTCGGTGATGATCGAGACGAAGCCGACGAATCCGGCCGCGCCCAGTGCAGCGCCGCGCACGTTGAACAGGGCCACGCCGGCACCGCCGATGGCGGCGGCCCCCATCGCGATGAAGAACGGCCAGCGCAGACGCAGGTTCACACCGAAGATGGCCGGCTCGGTGATGCCGAAGACGGCGGAGACACCACCGGCACCGGCAAGACCCTTCATCTTGGCGTCGCGGGTGTTGAAGAAGACCGCCAGGGCCACGGCGCCCTGCGCGACGTTGGCCATGGAGGCGATCGGGAAGATGAAGTCGCCGACGCCGCCGTTGACGGGCAGCAGCGGGATCTCGACGGCCGGGAAGGACTGGTGCAGGCCGGTCACCACGATCGGCGAGTAGACCAGGCCGAACAGGAAACCACCGATGGGGCCGAGCGTGTTGTAGGTCCAGTCCAGGCCCTCGGTGATCCAGATGGACAGCTGGCGGGTGATCGGGCCGACGATCACGAAGGTGAGGAAGCCGGTCAACAGCATGGTGATCAGCGGCGTTAGCAGGAAGTCCGCGGTCCCGGACAGGCGCTTGTGCAGCCACTTCTCGATGGTTGACAGGATCCAGGCGACGCACAGCACCGGGATCACCATGGCCTGGTAGCCGATCTTGTCGACCGTCAGACCGAACAGGCTCCACGTGTCGGCGGTGCCCATGTAGTCCCAGAAGGCCTGGGCGGCCTCCTCATTGGCCATGTTGTAGGCGGACAGCAGCGAGGTGGAGACCATCGCCGCACCCATGGCGGCGCCCAGGTAGACATTGCCGCCGAAGCGCTTGGTGGCCGAGTAGCCGACCAGCACCGGCAGGAAGGCAAAGGCCGCCGAGGAGATCATGTTGATCAGATCGGCGTAGTCTGCCAGCCAGCCGTAGCGCCCGACCAACGAGTCACCCTTGAAGAACAGGTCGTTCGCGGTGAGCACGTTGTTGATCGCCATCATCAGACCGCCGGCGATCAGGGCGGGAAGGATCGGGACGAAGATGTCCGCGATCATCTTGATGAAGCGGGAGACGATGTTGCCGCTCTTGGCGGCCTCCTGCTTGGCCTCGTCCTTGGAGACCTCCTTGACCCCGCCGGTCTTGACCATCTCGTCGAACACGATGTCGACGTCGCCGGGACCGACGATGATCTGGAACATACCGCCGGCGACGAAGGTGCCCTTGAGATCGGGGTCCTTGTCCAGCGCCTTCTGATCCACCTTGTCCATGTCATTAAGGACAAGGCGCAGGCGGGTCGCGCAGTGCGCGGCCGCATTGATGTTATCCGCGCCACCGACGTATGTCAGGACGTCTTTCGCCACGCGGGCGTGATCCATAGCCACCCGGGCTTCCTTTCTGTGGGAACTGATCACTCTGCATTGAGCTCGACGGAAGGTTCCGGTACGCCGGGGGTCGGTCGCCGACCGGGCGCTTAGACCTATGTCAAACGTTGGTCAGACTACCTTCGCCCCTGGAGTTCCGCAACCGTTGGGGCCGGGCAATTCGCCGCGTTGACGCGCCCCGCCGCGGACGCGCACCCCAAGCCTGCACTCAGTCGTAAACAACGACGCCCGCTGTCAGTTGCGCTCCGTCGTCGGCCAGCAGGCCGGCACCGGTGGCGTGCGGGGCGACGAAGCTGCGCAGGGTGAAGGCGATCTCGCCGTCACCTACGAACACCTCGGTAATGGAACGGTCGTGCAGCACCTCCAGTCGCGGCGCCGTGCCTGCGGGCAGCGTGACGATACGGGTGGCGCCGTGCTGCGTGTAGCGCGAGCGGGACCGATCCACGATCAACTGCGTGGCGCCGTCGGTGGCACGGGCAAGCTCGATGGTGACGCAGGAGTCGGCGGTGCCGATCCGCACCCCCCACCGGTCCGCATCGGGCGCGGCCTGGAGACGCAACTGCCAGGAGCGGTGCCCCTCCAGTTCCCGGATGGGGGCGGCCGCTTGACGGCCCTCCCCCACCAGGGTTAGCCCAGGCGTGGCGTCGCTCGGCGTTGTCACCGGCCGTTGTAGCAGGCGACCGCCGCGCAGGGTCAGCACGCGCGGCACCGTCAAGGCATGCACCCAGCCGCCGGTGTCGATCGAAGGCTGATCATCCTCGGAGGCGTTGCCCGCCCACGCGGTCAGCAGGACCGGGCCGGGCTCGCTGGGACGCCGTGCGAAGGCCTGCGGCGCATAGAACTCGAATCCGCGGTCCAGCTCGGCGAAGGTCCCGTCGCACTCGCGCAGCTCGGTGCCCACCAGGCGGCCGACGGTGTAGACGCAGGGGAAGATGTTCTCGTAGCCCTCGGTGTCGGGGGCGACTCCCTGCGGGCACCAGATCAGCACGTCACGCACCTGCCCGGTAAGCTCGTCGGTCAGGCGCACCAGGCCGGGGCACTCCCACATGTAGCCGAAGTGGTCGAAGGCGCCGCCGGCGTCGGGGAAGGTCAGCTCACCCTCCAGCTCCCACTCACGCAGGTCGGTTGAGCGGTACAGCAGTGCGGTTCCGGTCAGGTCTTCGCGCTGGACGCCCAGAAGCATGCGGAAGCTGCCGGGTTCATCGGGATCGCGCCACACCTGCGGGTCACGGTAGTGAGCGGTGTAGCCGGCGGGGTGGTCGGGCAGCAGCGGATTGTCCGGCCACTTGGTGAAGCCGGCCAGGTCGGGGCTGGTGACCAGGCACTGGCTGGCGGTGCGCTCATCGGTGACCGGATCCTTGAGGTTGCCGGTGTAGAAGAACTGGTAGGGGGCGCCGGCTGGGGCCGCGGCAATCTCCTCCGGCTCCAGCACGAGCGCACCGCCGGAGTAGGCGCCGGAGCGGTCGTAGAACGAGTCGGGGATGATGGCCGGATCGTGGTGGGTCCAATGCAGCAGGTCCCTGGAGGAGGCGTGTCCCCAGTACACCAGCTTGTGGTGTGGGTGGAAGGGGCTGAACTGGTAGAAGGCGTGGTAGGTGCCGGAGTCCACCAGCAGGCCATTGGGGTCATTGAGCCGTCCGACGGGCGGGGCCAGATGCACCACGGGGTAGTCGGGGTCTGCGGCTGCGTGTGAGCGGGCTACAGCCTCCAGGGCGGCCGCTCTCAGATCCTCGGTCATGTGGCGACACTAACAGCCGGACTCGTTAGGCATCACCCGAACGCGCACACGACGTGTCGGCGGTTTAGTGGAAGTACGGGATGATGAGCCACAGCCCGAACAGGGCGATGGCCACCACGCAGGCGATGAAGAAGCCCGCGGCCACTTCGGCGGCGTGCAGCCCGTTCACCTCGCCGGACCGCCGCTTGATGCGCACCGCGGTGAGCATGCGCACGGCCGCGGAGGTGACGGCGAGGATGAAGGCCGCTCCGACCACGGTGACCAGCGTGACCAGGCCCAGCGAGGACCAGTCGATGCTCATACCAGCGCCCCCGTCCCCCGGTCACTGGGGCTGGTACCCACAAGCTCGGCCTTGACCTGCTCCAGGCTCCTCGGGGGCCGCCCCAACTCCGGATCCGTCCGCTTGGCGACGACCACCTTGTCGGCGTCGTTGACGTTGGAGAAGTCCACCTTGTTGTGGTTGGCCTGGCGGATGATGAGCAGGGCGCTGAGCAGCAGCAGCACAATCACCCCAATGGTGCCGATGACCCCGCCCTTGACGGCGATGAAGGAGGTGACGGCACCAACCACGGCGGCACATGGCAGCGTAATGAGCCAGGCGGCGCCCATCTTCCCAAAGGTGCCCCAAGAGACCTTGGCGCCTCGGCCGATACCTGTGCCGAGGATCGATCCAGTGCAGATGTGCGTGGTGGACAGGGCGAATCCCAGGTGGGAGGAGGCCAGGATGGCGACGGTGGACGTCGTCTCCGCGGCGAATCCCTGCGGCGGATCGATGTGGACCAGGCCCTTGCCCATCGTCCGCATGATGCGCCACCCGCCGGAGTAGGTGCCCAGCCCGATGGCCGCGCCGGCGGCGAGTACGACCCACGAGTACGGTGCGGATCCCGCCTCCTGGTATCCGGCGGCAATGAGCACCAGGGTGATCACCCCCATGGTCTTCTGCCCGTCGGAGGTGCCATGGGCCAGGGCCACCATGGAGGCGGAAATGCGCTGGCCGTAGCGGAACATCTTGTCACCGAACTTGTCCGTGGGACCGGTAATCCGGTAGCTGACCCAGGTGGCGACAGCCGACGCCGCCGCGGCTACGGCGGGGGCGATCAGGGCGGGCAGCATGATCTTGGAGATCACCGTGCCCCAGTGAACCCCCTGGAATCCGGCGGCGACGACGACGGCGCCGATCAGTCCGCCGAACAGGGCGTGTGAGGAGGAGGAGGGGAGGCCCAACAGCCAGGTGGCGAGGTTCCAAAGGATCGCACCGGCCAGTCCGGCGAACACCATTTCGGGGGCCGCCTGGATCAGGGCGTCGTCGAACATGCCGTGGGAGATCGTCCTGGCGACCTCGGTGGAGAGGGTGGCGCCGACGACGTTCAGGACGGCGGCGATCAGCACGGCGCGCCGCGGCGTGAAGGCGCCCGTGGCAACGGAGGTTGCCATGGCGTTGGACGAATCGTGGAAGCCGTTGGTGAAGTCGAAGACGAGCGCCGTGACTACGACCACGACCACGATGAAAAGGGTTGTACTCATGCCATTCCCGGTCGGGTGGGCGGGAGCGCGGTCGCGTCGGAGGCTGTCCGGCACTTAACGCACCCGGGTCGTGTGAAAGCGACCTGCTGTCATTTTTACCCCGCCGGCGCGAGCCGCCGAAGCCCAGACGGAGGGAATTCACCAACTGTTCACTCGAGGTGTGGTGGCGGCGACGTCGTCGCTCGGGCCCAGTGGGCCGGGTCACCCCCGGGGGCCAAGCCGAAGAGTGGCAAAGAGGCCCACGCCTCACCGCTGCGCCGCCGCGCCGCCGGGCACCGGACGGGCCCGAGCGATAGGGTCGCTTCCATGGCAGCCCGAAGCGGTAGCAGCAATACGCGACAGACCCCCAAGCGTCGGCGCGCACCCTCCGCGCCCCTGGACCTCGGCATTGACCTGGGCACGACGCGCACCGTCGTGGCCCGTGCGGACCGAGGCAACTATCCCGTCGTCGGCTTCACCGACACCGACGGCGACGTACACGAGTTCTTCCCCTCACTGACGGCGCTCACCGACGACGGCCTGGTACACGGCTTTGCGGCCCGGGCGGCCGCCCGGAACGGCGCACCGCTGCTGCGCAGCCTCAAGCGCCTGCTCTCCTCCCCCGCGGTCACCGCCCAAACACCCGTGCAGCTCGGTGACGCGAGTTTCACGGTGCTGGAGCTATTGACCAGTTTCCTGACGACCGTGCGTGCACAGCTGACCGACTCCGGCGCATTGGAGGGCGCGGCCCCGGGCTCCGAGGACGCCAACATCGTGGTGGCGGTACCGGCGCACGCCTATGGAGCCCAGCGGCTGATCACCCTGGACGCCTTCCGGGCGGCCGGCTTCCACGTCACCGCGATGCTTAACGAGCCCAGCGCCGCCGGCTTCGAGTACACCCACCGCAAGTCCGCGACCGTGTCCTCCCGGCGCACTCGGGTGCTGGTGTATGACCTGGGCGGCGGCACATTCGACACCTCGCTGGTGGACGTGCGTGGTCGGTCGCACGAGGTTCTCGCCTCACGCGGGGCCTCCGACCTCGGCGGCGACGATCTCGACCTGCTGCTCGCCCAGCTGGTGCTGGACCGGGCCGGGGTGGCCGAGGAGGAGTTGACCAGCAGGGAGCAGGATGACCTGCTCGACGAGTGCCGCGACGCCAAGGAGTCGATGGCACCGCAGACCCGGCGCCTGCTGATCACCTTGCGTGGCAGGGACGTGGTACTGCCGGCGGCGGACTTCTACGCCGCCGCGACGCCGCTGCTCCAGCGCAGCCTGGACACCATGGCCCCGCTGATCGGCCGACTGGACGACGGCGGACCCGACCTGGCCGACATTGCCGGCATCTACCTGGTGGGCGGTGGCTCCGCCTTCCCGCTGGTGCCGCGGCTGCTGCGGGAGCGCTTCGGGCGGAGGGTGCACCGCTCCCCCTACCCGGGCGCCTCCACCGCGATCGGCCTGGCCATCGCCGCCGACCGCAATGCGGAGGTGGCACTCACCGACCGGCTCTCCCGCGGCTTCGGCGTTTTCCGGGAGGCCGACGCCGGTGCGCGCACCGTGTTCGACGCCCTGCTGACCGAGGAATCGGTGCAGGAGCGGGCCGACGGCGAGTCCGGCACGATCATCACCCGCCGCTACCCGGCCGTACACAACATCGGCCGCTACCGGTTCGTGGAGTGCGCCGGGGTGGATGCATCCGGTGAGCCACGTGGCCGGCTCGCGCCTTATGAGGATGTGCTGTTTCCCTTCGACCGCTCCTTGCGCGATGCCGAGGACCTGGCGGCGATACCGGTGCATCGGCTCGGCAACGGCCCACAGGTGGAGGAGCGCTACGACATCGACGGTGCGGGGCTCATTCGCGTGACATTGACGGACCTATCGGACGGCTACTCGCGCACCTACGTGCTGGGCCGTCGTACCGCCTGAAGTACGACGCCGCCCGGCGTGCGCCTTGAGGCGCACGCCGG
>NZ_QMIN01000027.1:0-13121 GCF_003287795.1 Actinomyces sp. Z5 | reverse complement strand
GAACTGTCACCGATGTCCTGACACAGAACTGTCACCGATGTCCTGAGACATAACAGCGACGGTTCGTGGGGTAGGGGTACGAACCGTCGCCGTTCATGCCGAATCGTTTGTGCTAACTGACGAACCGTCACTGGAACACACGAACCGTCCACCCCGCCGCCGCCCTCCACCGGCCCGGCATCGTCCCCGCCGCCCCGAGAACGTCCTCATCAGCCCGACAACGACCCGGGCTCGGCCAAAACGACCTCGTCAGCCCGAAACCCTCCCGAGTGTGGAGGGTTTGGGGCCTACGAGGTCGTATTCGGCAGGTCGGCAGCCACCGAGAACGACCTCACCGACCCGAACACGACCACCTGGTAGGCCGGCCCCGTCGAACAGAGCCCCGAACCCGACCACCACACAGCAGCTCGAGCCCGAATCACCACGCCCGCAAGCGTGAGGAGGCACGAACACACCGGCAGACGCACACGCGTTTGCTTCATGAACACGAGTTTTAGAGGTTTGCATGTGCCCTGCGCTCGCAAACCTCTAGAACTCGTGTATTCGACGCGAACTCGTGTACATCCCGACGCAGGCGCCTCCGGGTGTGCCGGCCTTGACACGTCACCGCCTGGTCGCCGCGGGCGTGCCGGTCTCGACACGTCACCGCCTGGTCGCCGCGGGTGAGCCGGCCTCGACACGTCGCCGCGATGGTTCGCTCCGGGTGGCCGGCTGTTGGCAGGGCCGAAGCCGGATGAGGACCGGCTCACAACCGGTGGCTTAGACGTGCATCCCCTGCCGCCGCCGCGCTAATGTTTCCGGGTTGCCTGCGGCGTCGCGCGACCGGCGCGCGCTCGGGCACTCCTGGGGTCTTAGCCGACGTGGCTGACCCCGCGCCTGGGCACACCCGCCCACGGCGTGCGAACCGATCCGACAGGAAGATATCTATGAGCTCTTCACGCTCCCGCCGCCAGGTGCGCCTCTCGCGCGCCCTCGGCATTCCGCTCACCCCCAAGGCCGTCCGCTACTTCGAGAAGCGCCCCTACGGCCCCGGCGAGCACGGCCGCGCCCGCCGCCGCACCGAGTCCGACTACGCCGTCCGCCTGAAGGAGAAGCAGCGCCTGCGCGCCCAGTACGGCATCCGCGAGGCCCAGCTGCAGAAGGTCTTCGAGGAGGCCCGCCGCGAGAAGGGCCTGACCGGTGAGTCCCTGGTCGAGCTGCTGGAGATGCGTCTGGACGCGCTCGTCCTGCGCGCCGGCTTCGCCCGTACCATCGCGCAGGCCCGCCAGAGCGTCGTCCACCGCCACATCATGGTTGACGGGAAGGTCGTGGACCGTCCCTCCTTCCGTGTCAAGCCCGGCCAGACCATTCAGGTGCGTCCGCGCTCCCAGGTGATGGTGCCCTTCCAGGTCGCCGCCGCCGGCACCCACCGCGACGTGCTGCCGCCCGTGCCCGACTACCTCAACGTCGAGCTGGAGAAGCTGCAGGCACAGCTGGTGCGCCGCCCCAAGCGCGAAGAGGTCCCGGTGACCTGCGACGTGCAGATGGTCGTCGAGTACTACTCGCGCTGACCCCACGCTTCACGACGCCGGGACGCCCCGGACCGCATACCGGTTCGGGGCGTCCCCAGTGTTCCGGGGTACTCTCGCCCCGGCTCTCCAATCCACCGGCGTGCGCAGCGCACGCCCCTCCCGAAACGAACAGGACGAGGCATCTCATGCGTACATCAGAGATCCGCTCCCGCTGGCTCGACTACTTCGCCGCGAACGGGCACGAGATCCGCCCCTCCGTGTCCCTGGTGTCCCCCGAGCCGTCCATCCTGTTCACCGTGGCCGGCATGGTGCCCTTCATCCCCTACATCCTGGGCACCGAGAAGGCCCCGTGGCCGCGCGCCGCCTCGGTGCAGAAGTGCATCCGCACCAATGACATCGACAACGTCGGCCGTACCACCCGTCACGGCACGTTCTTCCAGATGAACGGCAACTTCTCCTTCGGCGACTACTTCAAGGAAGGCGCCATCGACTACGCCTGGGACCTGCTCACCGGCAGCCGTGAGGAGGGCAAGTACGGCCTGGACGGCGACCGGCTGTGGATGACCATCTGGGAGGAGGACAAGGTCTCCTTCGACCACTGGACCCGCGTGATCGGCGTGCCCGCCGAGCGCGTACAACTGCTGCCCTTCGCGGAGATCTCCTGGTCCACCGGCCAGCCCGGCCCCGCCGGCGCCTGCTGCGAGATCCACTACGACCGCGGCCCCGCCTACGGTCCGGACGGCGGCCCCATTGCCGACACCGCCGGCGACCGCTTCCTGGAGATCTGGAACCTGGTCTTCGACGAGTTCATCCGCGGCGAGGGCGAGGGCCATGACTTCGAGCTGATCGGCAAGCTGGACCAGACCGCGATCGACACCGGGCTCGGCCTGGAGCGCCTGGCGTTCATCATGCAGGACAAGCCCAACATGTACGAGATCGACGAGGTCTACCCCGTCATCGCCGCCGCCGAGGCCATGAGTGGCAAGACCTACGGCCGGGGCGCCGCGGGCCCGGAGGCCGGTGACGCCTACCTCGACGACGTGCGCCTGCGGGTGGTGGCCGACCACGTCCGTTCCGCACTGATGCTCATCGGCGACGGCGTGCGCCCCGGCAACGACGGCCGCGGCTACGTGCTGCGCCGCCTGATCCGCCGCGCCGTACGCTCCATGCGCCTGCTCGGGGTGAGCGACGCCACCCTGCCGACCCTGCTGACCGCCTCCAAGGACGCCATGAAGGCCTCCTACCCGGAGCTCGAGACCGGCTGGGCCACCATCTCCGACGTCGCCTACGCGGAGGAGGAGGCCTTCCGCCGCACCCTGGCCGCAGGCACCACCATCCTGGACACCGCCGTCGCCTCCGCCAAGCAGCGGGCCTCCGAATCTGGGCGCGGCACCCGTCCGGTCGTCCCCGGAAAGGCGGCCTTCGAGCTGCACGACACCTACGGCTTCCCCATCGACCTGACCCTGGAGATGGCCGCGGAGCAGGGCGTGGACGTGGACGAGGCCACCTTCCGCACCCTCATGGAGGAGCAGAAGGAACGCGCCCGCGCCGACGCCCGTGCCAAGAAGACCGGCCACACGGATGTGCGCGTCTTCCAGGACATTGAGAAGCAGATGGGCGGCGGATCGGAGTTCCTCGGCTACACCGAGTCGGCCGCCGACGCGACCGTCACCGGCCTGCTGGTCGACGGCGTGCCCGCCCCGGTGGCGACCGCCCCGGCCGAAGTGGAGGTCATCCTGGACCGCACCCCCTTCTATGCCGAGATGGGTGGCCAGCTGGCCGACCACGGCACCATTCGCCTGGCCGACGGCGGCGTCATCGAGGTGCACGATGTGCAGGCCCCCATCCGCGGCCTGTCCGTGCACCGCGGCACCCTCACCGAGGGCACGGCCGCGGTGGGCGAGCGCGCCTACGCCGAAATCGACACCGTGCGCCGCCTGGCCATCGCCCGCGCCCACACCTCCACCCACATGGTTTACGCGGGCTTGCGTAACGTGGTCTCGCCCGACGCCGCCCAGGCCGGTAGTGAGAACTCGCCCGCCCGGCTGCGCTTCGACTTCCGGCACGGCTCGGCCCTCTCCGGCGGTCAGATGGACGACATCGAGGCACTGGTCAATGACAAGGTCGCCGAGAACCTGCCGGTAACCACCGAGGTCATGGGCCTGGAGGAGGCCCGCGCCTCGGGCGCGATCGCCCTGTTCGGGGAGAAGTACGGCAAGCAGGTGCGGGTCGTCACCATCGGCGACGGCTTCGACCGGGAGCTGTGCGGCGGCACCCACGTGCCCTCCACCGGTCACATCGGCCGCATCGCCCTGCTGGGGGAGGGATCGATCGGCTCCGGCGTGCGCCGTATCGACGCCCTGGTGGCGGACTCCGCCTACGGCTTCCAGCGCAAGGAGCACGCGCTCGTCTCGCAGCTGTCCACCCTGGTGGGCGGCCGCCCCGAGGAGCTACCCGGCCGCGTGGAGAGCCTGCTGGCGCGACTGAAGGACGCCGAGAAGAAGCTGGCAGCCGCGGAGCAGGCCGCCCTGACCGCCCGGGCCGGCGAGATCGCCGGCGCGGCCGCCCGCACCGGCGACTACCTGCTGGCCAGCGCCTCGCTCGGCGCGGTCGGCTCTGCCGACGCGCTGCGCAGCCTCGCCCTGGATGTGCGCGGACGCCTGCCCGAGTCGGAGGCCGTCGTGGTGGCCCTGGCCGGGGAGGCGAATGGCCGCCCGCTCGTCGTCGTCGCCACCAACCCCACCGCCCGTGCCCAGGGCGCCCAAGCGGGGGCGCTGGTGCGCACCGCCGCCAAGACACTCGGCGGTGGCGGTGGCGGTAAGGATGACGTCGCCCAGGGTGGCGGCCAGGACCCGGCCGCCATTCCCGCCGCGCTGGCCGCCATCGCGGCCGCCCTGGCCTGAGCCCGCGGGCACCCGGCAAGGGGTACGTGGTGAGGACCGGGGTTCGACTGGCCTTCGACGTCGGCAAGGTGCGCGTGGGCGTGGCCCGCTGCGATGCCGACGCCATCCTCGCGGTACCGCTGGCCACCCTGCGCCGCGACCGCTACGGCGCCGACCTGGAGGAGGCCGCCGACCTGGTGGCCGACCACGGCGCATTCGAGGTGATCGTCGGGCTGCCCCGCAGCCTCAGTGGAGGCGCTTCGGCCTCTACGCGCGATGCCCGCCGCTGGGCGCGCACACTCGCCGGCCTGATCGCTCCTGTGCCGGTGCGCTTGGTGGATGAGCGGCTGAGTACCGTAACCGCCCACCGCGAGTTGCACGAGTCCGGTCGGCGGGAGAAGAGCTTTCGCAGCGTTGTCGACCAGGCGGCCGCCGTGGTCATACTTGAACAGGCCCTCGCCACGGAGCGCTCCACCGACGCGCCCGCCGGCGAGATGGTCGTACCCATCCAGGAAGGCAGACAGTGACCGAGGACGACTTCTTCTCGGCCGTCGGGGTTGACCGCACCGACGCCGAACAGCCGGACGCCGGCCCCCGCCGGCGCCGCGACCGTCACGTTGAGCGCGACCGGAGGCGCCGCAAGCGCCGCCGCCACGCGTTGACCGCCGTGGTGCTGGCGGTAGTGCTAGCCGCGGTCGGCTTCGTCGGTTACAAGGCCCTGGGCGTGGTCAAGGGCGCCCAGCCCGGGCAAACCGCCGTCGCCGACTACACCGGGGCCGGTGAGGACGATGTTGTCGTCACCATCCCGGATGGCGCTACCGGCGCGGACATCGCCCAGATCCTCGTCGACGCCGACGTCGTCGCCACCGCCGGCGCCTTCAAGAACGCCTACGCGGCCAACTCCAATGCCGGCAACATCCAGGCGGGCACCTACACGCTCAAGACCCGTATGTCCGCCGTCAACGCGGTCGCCCTGCTGCTGGACCCGTCCTCCCGCTCCGATCACACGCTGACCATCCCCGAGGGCGCTACCAAGGCGGAGGTCAAGGAGCGGCTCATGAGCGTGGGCGGCTACACCGACGCCGAAGTCGACGCCGCCTTCGCGGACACCACCGCCATCGGTCTGCCGGAGGTCGCCGGCGGAGACGTGGAGGGCTGGCTCGCCCCCTCCACCTATGACATCGCCGAGGACGCCACGGCCACCGACGTGGTCGCCTCCATGGTCTCCACCACCAACACACGCCTGAGCAAGGCCGGCGTGGACGAGGCCGACTATGAGGACGTACTGATCAAGGCCTCCATTGTGGAACGGGAGGTCTTCCACGCCGAGTACTACGGCCAGGTGGCCCGCGTCATCGAGAACCGGCTCGCCGACACCGACGGGGAGACCAAGGGCATGCTGCAGATGGACTCCACCGTGCTGTACGGCCTGGGCCGCACCGGCGGCATCCCCTCCGCCGACGAGATCGCGGACGACGCCAACGCCTATAACACCTACCAGCATGCCGGGCTGACCCCCACCCCGATCGGCAGTCCCAGCGAGGCCGCCATTCAGGCGGTGGTCGACCCGCCCGCCGGCGACTGGCTGTACTTCGTGACCGTCGATCTGGAAACCGGGGAGACCCTGTTCGCCACCACGCACGAGGAGCAGGTGGCCAACACCGAGAAGCTGTCGGCGTACTGCGAGGACAACCCCGAGGTCTGCTCCGGCGCCTCCGCCTCGCCCAGCCCGACGGCCCCGGCGGACGGCGAGTAGACGCGATGTGCGCCGCGCCGCCGACGAGTTCGCCCACCCCGCCCCGGCATCGGGCCGCCGTCATCGGTGCGCCGGTTGCGCATTCGCTGTCCCCGGTGCTGCACCGGGCCGCCTACCGGGCGCTCGGCCTGGACGACTGGGTGTATGAGCGCCGCGAGACCGCGCCCGCGGACCTGGCCTCGCTGCTGGAGGAGTTGGCCGCCCCGGCACCGTCCGACCCGATCTGGGCCGGCTTGAGCGTGACCATGCCGCACAAGCAGGCGCTGCTGCGCCGGCTCGACGTCGTGGACCCGCTGGCGGCGACGGTCGGCGCCGTCAACACCGTCATCGCCCAGCGCTCCGGCCGCGGTGCCGCCCTCCTGGCCGGCTTCAACACCGACGTCGCCGGCATCGTCGGCGCCATCCGCGAGACCCGCACCGCCCCGGCGGACGGCGCCACCGCGGCTCCCGCGGGCGGTGCGACGCGCGCCGTGGTGCTCGGCTCCGGCGCCACCGCCTGTTCCGCGCTGGCAGCCCTGACCGAACTGGGGGCCACCGACATCACCGTCGCCGCCCGTCGCCACGCCGGCCCCGGCCGTGCGCTGACCGCCGCCCACCGCATGGGTCTGGAGGTGGCGGCCCTAACCTGGCGGCCCGGCGATGCGGCCTCCGACGCCGAGGTGGCCGCCGCGGCCGCCGACGCCGATCTGCTCGTCTCCACGCTCCCGGCCGGCGCCGCCGACACCCTCGCCGCGCCACTGACCGCCGCAATCGCGGGCGGAGCTTCCCGGCCCGGGCCCGGCGGGGTGCTGCTGGACGTCGTCTACGCACCCTGGCCCACGCCACTGGCGGCGGCCTGGCAATCGGCCGGCGGGAGCGTGGCCCCCGGCTGGCTGATGCTGCTGCATCAGGCGGTCCCACAGGTCACCCTCATGACTGGCCGCACTCCGCCGCTGGCGCCCATGCGCCGCGCGCTGGTGGAGGCGCTCGCCGCCCGCGCCGCCGGACCGCGGTGACGTCGCGCCCGGCGGCGTGGGATGATCACCCCATGCTTCGATGGATGACCGCCGGCGAATCCCACGGTGAGGCCCTCACCGCCATCATTGAGGGCGTGCCCGCGGGCGTGGAGATCACGAGCGAACAGATCCGCGCCGCCCTCGCCCGCCGTCGCCTGGGCCATGGGCGCGGCGCCAGGCAGAAGTTCGAGGCGGACGAACTGTCGATCCTTGGCGGCATCCGCCACGGCCGTACCCTGGGCAGCCCCATCGCCCTGCGCATCGGCAACTCCGAGTGGCCCAAGTGGTCCACCGTTATGAGCGCCGACCCGGTGCCCGAGACCGCCCTGCGCAAGCACGCCGGCACCGGCGACGAACGCGAGATCGCCCGCAATCTGCCGCTGAGCCGCCCACGCCCCGGCCACGCCGACCTGCCCGGGCTGCTCAAGTACGACCTGCCCGACGCCCGCCCCGTCCTCGAACGCGCCTCCGCCCGCGAGACCGCCGCCCGGGTGGCTCTGGGAGCGGTGGCCGAGGCACTGCTGGAGCAGGTCGCCGGAATCCGCCTGGTCAGTCACGTGGTGCGCATCGGGACGGTCGCCCTGCCCGACGACGCCGCCCGCCCCACGCCCGACGACGAGGTCCGGTTGAGCGCCGACCCGGTGCGCTGCACCGACCCGGCCACCGGTGCCGCCATGGTTGCGGCCATCGACTCCGCCCGCAAGGCCGGTGACACGCTCGGCGGAGTGGTGGAGGTGATCGCCACCGGCGTACCGATCGGACTGGGCACCCACGTGCAGGCCGATCGGCGGCTGGATGCGCGCCTGGCCGGCGCCCTCATGGGCATCCAGGCGGTTAAGGGCGTGGAGATCGGGGACGGCTTCGCCGAGGCGGCCCGCCCGGGCTCCGCCGCCCACGATGAGATCCTCACCATCGACGCCGGGCGGGTGGACCGCGCCACCAACCGCGCCGGCGGCATTGAGGGCGGCATCAGCAATGGGGCACCGCTGCGGGTGCGGGCCGCCTACAAGCCCATTTCCACGGTCCCGCACGCCCTGCGCACCATTGACTTGGCCACCGGCGAGCCGGCCACCGGACTGCACCAGCGCTCCGACACCACCGCCGTCGTACCCGGCGCGGTGATCGCCGAGGCCATGGTGGCGCTGGTGCTCGCCGACGCCCTGGTGGAGAAGACCGGCGGGGATTCGGTCGCCGAGGCCCGCCGCAACCTTTCCGGCTACCTCGCCCGCGTCGCCGAACGCACCCAGTGGTGAACGCCCCGCGGCCGCCATCCAGTCTCATCGCCCGTCCCATACGCCGAAGGAGTCAATCCCATGAGCCACACGAGCCACGCCGACCGGCCGGGTCCGGCGGTGTCCGAGGGCGCCGTGGATACGGGTTTGCTGCCGCTGGTTCTGGTTGGGCTGCCCGGATCCGGCAAGACCACGGTGGCGCGACTGCTGGCCACCGCGCTGGGCGTGCAGGTCACCGACACGGACGCGGAGATTCGTCGCCGCGCCCGCATGACCATCCCGGAGATCTTCGCCGCCGAGGGTGAGGAGGGCTTCCGGGATCGGGAGACCCGCGCTCTGCGGGCCGTGCTGACCGGGGAGGCCGCCGCCCAGGGAGTCGTGGCGCTCGGCGGCGGTGGCGTCCTGCGGGAGGAGAACCGTCGCCTGCTGCGCGGGCACACCGTCATACACCTGGCGGCCAGCCCCGCCACCGCGGCCGCACACGTTGGCGACGGCGCCGGCCGGCCGCTGGTGAACCCCGCCGGGCGGGCGGCGGACTCCGACGCCACTGCGGCCGCCCAGGATGACATCGCCGCCGATGTGCTGGCCCGCATGGAGAACCTGCATGCGCAGCGCGCCGACCTGTACCAGCGGGTCGCAACCATAACCGTGCCCACCGATGGGCTCACTCCCGAGCAGGTCGCCGCGCTCGTGCTGGTGTCTTTGGGGAGCGCTCCCTCGCGGGCCGCGGCCGCGCTGGCCCCGGTCCGCGGTGTATCCGGGCTGCGCCCCACCGCCCCGCGCCAAGTGCATGAGGGCGGTCGCACCCGCATAACCGTGCCCGGTACCGCCGCGGCCCGTCCCTACGACGTCGTGATCGGCAGCGGGCTGGCGGACGCCGTCACCCAAGCCGTAGCCACCGCCCCCGGAGGCGGCGCGGGCGGGGTGGCGATTGTCCACGCCGACGCGCTGGCCGCCTCCGCCACCGAATATGAGCGGGCGTTGAGGGCGGCCGGGCTGCGCGCCACCCGGATCGAGGTGCCCGGAGGGGAGAGCGCCAAGCACGCGGGCGTGCTCAACCAGATCTGGGAGCAGCTGGGTGCCTTCCGCCTGGGCCGGGACGGCTGCGTCGTGGGCGTGGGCGGTGGGGCCACCACCGATTTGGCCGGCTTCGCCGCCGCCACCTGGCTGCGCGGCGTCCCCGTCGTGCAGGTGCCGACCAGCCTGCTGGCGATGGTGGATGCGGCCGTCGGCGGCAAGACCGGCATTGACACCGACGCCGGCAAGAACCTGGTGGGCGCCTTCCACCCGCCGGCCGCCGTGATCGCCGACCTGGCTGCCCTGGCCACCCTGCCCGAGGCGGAGTTGCGCGCCGGGATGGGGGAGGTCGTCAAGTGCGGGTTCATCGCTGACCCGGTCATCCTGGACCGGGTACTCGCCGCACCCGCCCCGCCGGCCGCCGACTCCCCGGTCATCGCCGAGCTGGTGGCCCGTTCGGTGGCGGTCAAGGCCGCCGTGGTGGGGGAGGACCTGACCGAGGCGGGGCTGCGGGAGATCCTCAACTACGGTCACACCTACGCCCATGCCATTGAGAAGGTCACCGACTACACCTGGCGGCACGGAGAGGCCGTCGCCGTGGGCTGCGTGTTCGCCGCCGAGGTGGCCCACCGTCTGGGCCGGCTCGACGCCGACGCGGTGTCGCTGCACCGGCGCGCCTTCACCGCGGCCGGGCTCCCAACGGCGTTCCCGCAGGGAGCGGGTTCCTTCGATGCGCTCTGCGCCGCCATGACGTCGGACAAGAAGGTGCGCGCCGGCAGGCTGCGCATGGTGCTGCTGGATGACATCGCTCAGCCGGTGCGCGGAGTGGAGCCCGACCTGGAGGTGCTGCGGGCCGCCCACGACGCGGTCACCGCCCCGTCCGCCAGCCCTGCGGCGGTTGCGGAGGGGCGCGCATGAATCCGGCGCGCGTGGTGCTGCTCGGTGCCCCCGGTGCGGGCTGCAGCAGTGTGGGTCGCGCCCTGGCGAACGCCACCGGGCTGCCGCTGTACGACGTCGGGCAGGAGACGGCCGCGGCACTGGGCACCCTGCCCGAACTCGCCCTGGTGGCCGTCCCCGAGGAGCGCTACCGGCGCGCCGAGGCGGCCACCGCACGGCAGACGCTCGGGCAGGCCGCGGCCGGCGCCGTCATCGCCCTCGGTTCAGGGTGTCTGGATGACGACGCTGTGCAGGCCGCTCTCACGCAGGCGCGTGCCGACGGGGCGCATTTGGTACACCTGACCGCCACGCCGCGGCGACTGGCCACCCGCAACGGCCTGGACGCACCGCGCTCGGTGGCGCTCGGCAACGTCTATCAGGCGTTCACGCGGATGCTGCACGAACGGGAGGCCGCCTGCGCACAGGCGGGCGGCGTCGTCGTCGACACCACCGATACCACCCCGGAGCGGGCCGCCGCGCTGGTACTGGAGCAGCTGGCCGACCGGGCGGGCTCGACCCCACGGCGGGCCGAGCCATAGGCTGAACGCATGTATGTGCCGCGGCACTTTGAACTTCCCGAGGACTACACCACCTCCCTGCTGGACCGACCCCACGTCGGCAACCTGATCACCGTGCACGCCGACGGGCCGGCGGCCACCCTCGTGCCCTTCTACCGGGACGCGGAGCGCAATGCGCTGGTCACCCACCTGGTGCGCAACAACCCGCAGGTGCGCGAGCCGATAACGGGCCGCGGCATGGTCATCTTCGACGACGTCGACGCCTATGTCTCGCCCCGCTGGTACGCCACCAACGAGGTCAAGCCGAACGTGCCCACCTGGGACTACATCACCCTGCACGTGCGGGGGCCGGTGCGTATCGATTCCAGCCCCGAGGCGGCGCTGCAGGCGGCACGCAGGCTCACCGAATTGTCCGAGCCGGACGACGTGCTCACCCCCATCGGGGAGGAGAAGTTGGAGCGGATGGCACGGGCGATCGTGGCGGTCGAGGTGGGCATCGAGCAGGTACAGGGCAAGGCGAAGATGAGCCAGAACCGGCACCCCGACGACATCCGCTCGCTCGCCGCAGAGCTGGCCCGCCAGGGGCAGGACCGCATGGCCGAATTCCTGCTGGAGGTCTCCCTGCCGTATGCCGAGCAGCGCTACGCCACGCTCGCCCGCCTGGGCGAAGTACACGCCCTGCGCGAGGACGTCAAGGACATCACCGACTTCCACTAGCCGCCCCACTCGCTGAGGTCGGTTGATATGGCGCGGCGATACGTAAGCCGTGACCGGCATGACAGGCGGCGGCCGGGGGAGTGAACGAGTGATGGCGGTAGGCTTACCCGGTCTAAGACCTCCAGCAATCCTCTAGCGAGTTAGGAACCGCACGTGGCAACGACGAACGACCTGAAGAACGGCATGGTGCTCAACCTGGAGGGCCAGCTGTGGCAGGTAGTCGAGTTCCAGCACGTCAAGCCGGGCAAGGGCCCCGCCTTCGTGCGCACCAAGATCAAGAACGTTCTGTCCGGCAAGACCGTGGACCGGACCTTCAACGCCGGCCTCAAGGTGGAGACCGCCACCGTCGACCGCCGCGACATGCAGTTCTCCTACAAGGACGGCGACGACTTCGTCTTCATGGATGTCAAGACCTACGAGCAGACCTACGTGCCCGCCGACGTGGTCGGTGACGCCGCCGACCTCATGCTCGAGGGCCAGGACGTGATCGTCGCCTTCCATGAGGAGGACGTGCTGTTCGTGGAACTGCCGGCCGCCGTCGTGCTGACCATTTCCCACACCGAGCCGGGTCTGCAGGGCGACCGCTCCTCTGCGGGCACCAAGCCGGCCACCCTGGAGACCGGTGCCGAGATCCAGGTCCCGCTGTTCCTCAACATCGGCGACAAGGTCAAGGTCGATACCCGCTCCCGCTCCTACATCTCCCGCGTCACCGACTGACCGCCGATGACCGAATCCATGCCGGTGTCGGAGTCTGACGCCGCCGAGGAACCACTGGACGACGACGGCGCACCCGCCGCTGCGAGTGGGCACCCCAAGTTCCCGGTCACCGCACGCACCAAGGCGCGGCGGCGTGCCGTGGAGGTGCTCTTCGAGGCCGACCAGCGTGGCCTGCTACAGGGCGACTCCGGGGCGCAGAACCTGCGGGAGCTGGCCGCCGAGCGGGCCTTCCACTCCGCCAACCACACCGAGGCGCCCGCCTATACCCGTCAGGCGCTGGCCGGCGTCGCCGACCACTTGAGCGAGATCGATGAGACCATCGAGACCTACTCCCACGGGTGGGTGCTGAGCCGCATGCCGGCCACGGATCGGGCCATCGCGCGCTTGGCCACGTGGGAGATCGTCTGGAACGACGACGTCGATGCGCCGGTGGCCGTCGACGAGGCGATCACCCTCGCCCGCATGCTGTCGACCGATGACTCTCCGCGCTTCCTGAACGGGCTGCTGGGGCGCATCGGCGACCTGGCCGACACGCTTCGCTGAACGAGCGTCCGCATCCGCTGCACCGCCCCCGCGCCTTCCGACCGCGCCGAGAACGGCACAGGTAAACCTGCCGAGAAGGTCGAAATGTCACCGCCCCCGCCATGCACGAACGTGCGGTGGGGGCGGTGACTGTTTGCCCCGCGGTGGGCACGATTGCCGTGACGATACAAGTTGGCCGGCGCCGGGCCGGCCCGTCACGAAGGAGTGCTCTCATGGCTGAGAAGACCGAGCGGATTGTGTTGGCTGATTTGGATGATGGTGTGCGTGGGGCGGTGGCTGATGCGCGTGAGCGGGTGG
>NZ_QMIN01000026.1:34824-60446 GCF_003287795.1 Actinomyces sp. Z5 | reverse complement strand
ACAAAGAAACCAACAAAAAACCAACAAAACAAACAAACACGACACACTATCGAGATCCCAAACAACACACCCACCGAGTTTTCACATCGCCTTACGGCTGAATGCTTCATCTCGGAAGCGCCGGAAGAACTTTAGCGAGCCGCCTGATTCGGGTCAAATCGGAATCCCGTGATTCCGATCTCGACCAGCGGCCCTGTTCAGTTCATTCCTGCCGCCGTCCCCGGGTCATCCCCGCGGCGGCGACAGGGGAAGACTTTACGCAGACCGTCCGGCTCGGTCAAACGCGGCGGCGGTGACAACAGCCACACGCCGTCGCCACCGCCGTCGCTCCGCGTCTCAGCGGTTCAGGACTGCCTGGCAACCGCCAGGTTGCGCCGTCCCTTCCGCACCAACACAACGCCGCCCGCCAGCAGTTGTTCCTGCGTCACGGGCGCGTCCTCGTCGGTCACTTTGGCGTTGTTGAGGTATGCGCCGCCTGCCGCCACCGTCTTGCGGGCAGCGTTGCGTCCCCGCTCCAGCCCGGTGGCAACCAGCAGGTCGACGATGGTCGAACTGCCCACCTCGAGGGGGGCGGCCGGTAGGTCCGCGGTTGCGGCAGTCAGCGTCGTCTCGTCCAATGCGGTCAGCTCGCCTCTCCCCCACAGGGCCGCGGTGGCGGCCTCCGCCTGCGCGGTTGCGTCCGCCCCATGAACCCAGGTAGTCACCTCGTGCGCCAGAACGCGCTGGGCCTCGCGTGCCTTCGGGTTGGTCGCCACGCTCTGCTCCAACCGCTCGATCTCCTCACGGGGCAGGAAGGTGAAGACCTTGAGGAAACGCACCACATCGGCGTCGTCGACCTGCAGCCAGAACTGGTAGAACGCGTAGGGGCTGAGCATCTCCGGGTTGAGCCAGATGGCCCCGCCCTCGCTCTTGCCGAACTTCGTCCCGTCGGCCTTGGTGATCAACGGGTTGGTCATGACGTGCACCGAGTCACCCTCGACCTTGTGGATCAGGTCCATGCCGCCCACAAGATTGCCCCATTGGTCATTGCCACCGACCTCCAGCGTGCAGCCGTAGCGGCGGTATAGCTCCAGGTAGTCATTTGCCTGGAGGATCTGGTAGCTGAACTCCGTGAAGGAGATGCCCTCCTCACTGGCCAGCCGACGGGCAACGATGTCCTTGGACAGCATGGTGCCCATGCGGAAGTGCTTGCCGAGGTCCCGCAGGAAGTCGATCGCGCTCAGCCCAGCGGTCCAATCCAGGTTGTTGACAATGCGCGCCGGGTTGTCGCCGTCGAAGTCAAGCAGATGCTCGAGCTGCTCACGCAGCCCCTGCGCCCACTCGGCAACTACTTCCTTGGTGTTGAGGGAACGCTCCCCCTTCGCACGCGGGTCACCGATGAGCCCGGTCGCACCTCCCACCAGGGCCAGCGGATGATGGCCGGCCAGCTGCAGGTGCCGCATGACCTTGACCGCGACAAGGTGACCGTGATGCAGGGAAGGCGCGGTCGGGTCGAAGCCGCAATAGAAGGTGACCGGTCCGGCGTTCAGCGCTGCGCGCAGCGCGTCGATGTCGGTGTGCTGGGCGATGAGGCCCCGCCACTGCAACTCGTCCAGGATGTCGGTCACGGTCCTGTGCCTTCCCATGTCTTCTCCCGGCACATGCGGGCCGGGGCCGGGGCGGTTGCCCGGCGCGGGCTAGTCTGCCACGGCCGTGCCGCATGCCAGACGAAGTGTCAGGAGAGCGGACATGCGCCTCCAGCGATATCGGCGCCACGGCTCCCCTCCGTCTTCTGGATGCACGCAGTACCTATCGGGGCCGCGCCGCGGCAATGCCGATCATGGGGCCGTAGGCCTCCCAGCCGCCGGCCGCCCGGGCGCGCTTGCCGGCTTCGATGATCAGTCCGTGGAGGTCCACGAGCTCCGCATGGCTGAGTCCCTCGGCATCGATGCGGGCCTCAAGGGCCTTCCTGGTGGTCTCGTAGTCGTGGCCGACGGCGTAGCCGGCCTGCCGTAGCAGACGCCGCCCGTAGGCATCGAAGATGAAACGACGCCTGCCATAGACCATCAGCGCCGCCACATCAGCACTTTCCGGCCCAATACCGGGCAAGGACAGCAGCGCGGCGCGCAGGGCGTCGTCGTCCAGCTCCACCGCGGCCTTACCATCCGCGGACAGCATCCAGGCGGCGAAGGCGCGCAGCGAACGCGACTTGGCCCGCATGAAGCCGGCCGGGCGGATGAGCGCGGTCAGTTCCGCATCGGTCAGGCGCAGCAGTTTCTCCGCTTCGAAGTCGGTGGCCTCCCGCAGCAGCGCCAGGGCGCGCTCGACATTCGTCCAGGCGGTGTTCTGCACCAGCACGATCCCGCACACGTATTCGAAGGGGGTCCGCGCGGGCCATACCGGAGTCTCCCCCAGCGCGGCGTGCAGGAGCGCCAGTAGGTCGCGCACCGGCAGCGGGTCGCCGGTCATTGCCCCGCCCCCATCGGGCGGTCCCAGACCAGTGAGTAGCGCCAGTAGAAGCGACGACGCATCCGGGACCCCGGCAGGATCCGGGCGGACGCCGCGCGAATCTCCTGCAGCGACTCGCGCGCCGGCGCCGTGGGCACGCCGACATCGCGCCTTTCACCGTGCAGCAGGCTCGCGATCCGAATAGGTACCACGCTCATGGCGCTCAACGCCCAATCCCAGGCAGAGGCGTTGGCGGCCAGCCCGACGATCAGGAGCCGACCTCCCGGAGCGACCAGTGCGGCCAGGCGCTCCAGCCCCACTTCCAGCGGCAGGTGGTGCAGGACCGCCACGCAGGTGACGGTGTCGAACTCTCCAAGGCCGTCGGCCGCGCCCGGGGCCAGCACGTCTGCCTGCCGCACATCGGCTCCGGGGAGTCCGGCTAGGCGCGCGCGAGCACGGCTCGCGGTATCCGGATCGGTCTCGATCCCGACGACCTGGTCGCACACGGCCGCGAGCCGTTCCATGAGCAGTCCCTCACCGCAACCCACGTCCAGGGCCCGCCCGCCGCGGCGGGCGGCGTCCGCCACGAGCTCGTTGTGGAAGGCCGCATTGTGGTTCCAGTAGCGGTTGGAATGCGCGGTGCCTGCGGCGCTCATCGTCTGCTCCCGCCCCGGCTGCGTGGACGTGCGGGCTTGTAGGGAGAGACCGTCGGCTCGCCGTCGATCCAGAAGCGCCACGGGAAGACGACGCCGTCGCCGCCGGGGCCGGACACACCGGTGCGCGGGCCGGTGCAGATACGAGCAGGGTCCGGTGCGCCTCCCGGTACGGGCAGCGTCAGGACCACGCGGGAGCCCGCCGGACCGAGCCGGACGCCGTCGTCGTCCCGGGTCAGACCGAGTGCCTGACACAGGCGGGCCGGCCCACGTGCCAGATCGCGGTCGGTGCGGGCGGCGGGCCGACGCCGACGCGCCAAGTCGAGTCCGTCCGTAACCTCCCCGCCGCGCAGCAGTACGGCGCGGGAGCGCCCGGCGGGCCCGCAGACGATATTCGCGCAGTAGTGCATGCCGTAGGTGAAATAGACGTAGATGGCGCCGGCGGCCTCGAACATGGAGGAGTTGCGGGCGGTGCGGCCGCGGTAGGCGTGCGAGCCCGGGTCCGCCTCACCCCGGTAGGCCTCGACCTCCGTCAGGCGCACCGACACCACACCCTGCGGTGAGTTGGTGGTCAGCACCGCGCCGAGCAGCCGCGGAGCCACGTCGACCGGGTCGTCGGCAAGCAGCCGGGCAACGTCCGCGGGCACGCCCGGCGCGCCGGCGGGGTCATCGCGGGGAGATTCCGTCCCCACCGCCTCCGACCACGTCATGTGCCCGTCCCTACGACTCCCGGACGGTGGTCCCGCCGGCCTCCGCCCCGGCGTCGGCGGGACCGTCGAGCAGGGAGCCCTCCCAGGAGAACACGCGCAATTCGGCGGAGTGCTCGACGGCGCGAGCCAACTGCTCGACCACGCGCACCGGGGCGGTCCCTCCGTGACCGGCCCGGGCGGCAACGGATCCCTCGGCGGAGAGCACGCTGCGCACCTGCGGCGTCAGCCGCGGATCGATGGCGGCGAAGTCCGCATCGGTCAGGTCCCACAGTTCGATGCCGCGCCCCTCACAGGCGCGCACGCAGGCGCCGGAGATCTCATGGGCCTCACGGAACGGCACGCCCCGCTTGACCAACCACTCGGCGATATCCGTGGCCAGGGAGAAGCCCTGCGGCGCCAACTGCGCCATGCGCTCATAGTTCAGACGCATGGTGGCGACCATGCCGGACACGGCGGGCAGCAGCACGGCGAGCGTGTCGACGGCGTCGAAGACCGGCTCCTTGTCCTCCTGCAGGTCGCGGTCGTAGGCGAGCGGCAGGGCCTTGAGGGTGGCCAGCAGCCCGGCCAGGTCGCCGATCAGGCGGCCGGCCTTGCCACGGGCGAGCTCGGCGACGTCGGGATTCTTCTTCTGCGGCATGATGGAGGAGCCGGTGGAGAAGGAGTCGTCGAGGGTGACGAAGTCGAACTCCTTCGTGTTCCAGATGATGATCTCCTCCGCCAGGCGGGAGACGTCCACCGCGGTCATGGCCAGGATGAAGGACATCTCGGCGACCGTGTCACGGGCGGAGGTGCCGTCGATGGAGTTCTCGCAGGCGGCGTCGAAGCCCAGGTCGGCGGCGACGGCGTCGGGGTCGAGTCCGAGCGTGTTGCCGGCCAGGGCACCCGATCCGTAGGGGCTGACGGCGGCGCGCGCGTCCCAGTCCTGCAGCCGCTCGACGTCGCGCATCAGCGGCCAGGCGTGGGCGAGCAGTTGATGGGCTACCAGCACCGGCTGGGCGTGCTGCATGTGGGTACGGCCGGGCATGATGGCCTCGCCGGCCGCGGCGGCCTGGTCGATGAGCGCATCGACGACGTCGAGGACCAAGCCGGCCAGGTGCCGGGCCTGATCGCGCAGGTACATGCGGATCAGAGTGGCGATCTGATCGTTGCGGGAACGGCCTGCACGCAGCCTGCCGCCCAGATCCGCGCCGGCTCGTTCCATCAGGCCGCGTTCAAGCGCGGTGTGCACATCCTCGTCTGCGGGCGTCGGGGCGAAGGCGCCGGAGACGACGTCGTCCTCGAGCCGGTCCAGGGCGGCGAGCATGCCGTCGAGCTGGACGGCGTCGAGTAGTCCTGCGGTGGATAGGGCGCGGGCGTGTGCGCGCGAACCGGCGATGTCGTAGCGGGCCAGGCGCCAGTCGAAGTGCGTGGAAACCGACAGTGCCGCCAGGGCATCGGCGGGCCCGCCGGTGAAACGGCCGCCCCATAGGCTGATGCCGTTCGGTGAGGATGCGGGAGTGGAGGGGGTCTGGGGCGGCTGACTCGTCATGGGGCCATCATGACTCATCGTGACGGCCGACCGGGAGCGGGTCCGCTGCCCGGACCGACACAGGACGCTCGGTCCGCGGCCCGTCGTCGGCGTCGCGAGAGAGTTCGGTGGCTCTGACGCGCGGATGAGCCGCGGCCGTCGGCCTCGCCATCGCCGCGGTTGCGTTCGTAGAGACGGTGCAGACCCAACCAGGTGCCCAGGGCGCAGACGAGCACCCAGTTGCCCTCGCTCAGCAGCCGGGACTCGGTGAAGGACTGTACGGTCATCGCCGTCATGAGCAGGGCGGGTAGCAGCACCGAGGCGTCGGAGTCGACGTAGCGCAGCGCCAAGCGGAAGGAGCGATACAGGAGCAGCACGACCAGGACGACGACGAGCGTTGCCCCGACCACACCGGTTTGGAACAGCGCCTCGATGTAGGCGTTGTGGGCACTCATGGTGGGGGTGCCGTCCGGGCGGACCACGAGGGTGGCGAAAAGCGGCAGCCACGGCACCCAGTACATGATCCAGCCCCAGCCCAGGATGGTGTGCTTCTCCCACAGGTCCAGAACCCGCTGCCAGATCTCCCAGCGGCCGGACATATCCGTACTGCGTCCCAGGGCCGCCGTCACCTGTGAGTGGAGACCGACCGCCGCGGCGACCAGCGCCACCCCCAGGGCTGCCGCGCTCATGAGTATGGCCGGGCGCAGCCGGGGCGGAGCGTGCCGCACCAGCCACAACAGCAGGCACACGGCGGCGCACACGATCAGGGCCACGGAAACGGTCGCCGATCCGGCGAGCACCAGCACCAGCAGGGACACGGCCGTCCAAGTCACCAGTCCCAGCGGACGCACCCGCCGGTCGGCCCAGCGCACCGCGACGCACAACAGGGTGAGCAGGGCGATGAATGCCAGCGGGTTGCGGTTGCCGACAATGCCTTGAATCGGGCCGCCGTTGAACAAGTCCCCGTTGACCCAGTAGTAGGAGATCGGCACCTCATCCCAGTCGCGCATGTACAAGGGGATGAGCGGGTGGTGCAATACCAGGGCCACCCAGGCCTCCAGCAGCAGGCTCAGCACAAGGGTGGCTTCGAGGGAGCGGCTGAGGGCATCGGTCAGCTGTCGCAGTGACAGGCCGCATGCCAGCAGCACGCCGGCCGCGCTGGTGGCAAGCATGAGCAGCGCCGCGAGGGCGGTTTCGCGGCGATACTGGGACCAGATGATGCTCAGCACGCAGACGACGACGTAGGCGGTTGTCACCGGGGGCAGAGCGCGCCAGGGCACGCGGTGACCCTCATAAAGGAAGACGAGCAGGAGCACGACGCCGCTCAGGGCGGCGATCACGCCGAAGGCCCACCAGCCGACGAGATCACGCACCCCCTGGCCGGAGAAGGTCAGGAAGAAGGCCCAGGTTCCCAGGGCGGGCAACAGCGGGCGGCGTGAGCCGCGTACCGTTGCGGTAACTCGGGCGCGGTCATCGGTTGGCACGCTGCTCCTTGCCGGTATTGCTTTCATAATTCTCCGCCGCGCGGGTCGAGGCGGTGCCTACGCGGCTGAGGCGATGCGACATGATGTCGTACCGCCCTGCTGTAGCCGAAGCGTAATCGTTTGCGCTCCTCGCCGAGGCGGAATCGGAGCCCGAATAGGCAATCGGAGCCGCCGACGCGGCCGGCGGCCAACCGCACGGTCAATGTACGGTCGGCCGCCGGTGCCGTTATTGATGCCGGTTTCGGCGCTAGAAGGTGACGCCGTTGCCGAGGCGGACATCACGAGCGGCAGCGAGCTTGGACTGCATGCCGTAGATCTCGATGAAACCGCGGGAGGAGGACTGGTCGAAGGTGTCCCCCGTCTCGTAGGTGGCCAGGTTGAAGTCGTACAGGCCGGTGTCGGTGCGACGCCCGTTGACGGTGGCGCGGCCCCCGTGCAGCACCATGCGGATGTCACCGGTCACGTAGCGCTGGGTGTCCTCAATGAAGGCGTCCATGGAGCGCTTGAGCGGCGAGTACCACTGGGCCTCGTAGACCAGGTCGCTCCAGGCCTGCTCCATCTGCCGCTTGTAGCGACGCTGGAGACGCTCCAGGGTGACGGCCTCCAGGGCCTGGTGCGCCTCGATCAGCGCGACGGCGCCGGGGGCCTCGTAGATCTCGCGGGACTTGATGCCGACCAGTCGGTCCTCGACCATGTCGATGCGTCCCACACCCTGGGCGCCGGCGCGCCGGTTGAGTTCCTGAATCGCCTGCAGCGGGGTGACCGACTTGCCGTCGATGGCCGTGGGCACGCCCTGCTCGAAGTGGATCACGACCTCGTCGGGCAGCGGCGGGTAGGTGGGGTCGTCGGTGTAGACGTACACGTCCTTGGTGGGGGCGTTCCACAGGTCCTCCAGGAACCCGGTCTCGATGGCGCGGCCCCACACGTTCTGGTCGATGGAGAAGGGGTTGTGCTTGGTGGTCTCGATCGGCAGGTCGTGCTTCTCGGCATACTCGATGGCGACGTCGCGGGTCAGGGCGAGATCACGCACCGGGGAGATGCAGTTCATGTCCGGGGCCATGGAGGTGATGGCCACCTCGAAGCGCACCTGGTCGTTGCCCTTGCCGGTGCACCCGTGGGCGACCGTGCTGGCGCCGAACTCGCGGGCGGCCCGCACCAGGTGCTTGGCAATGACCGGACGGGACAGGGCGGAGACCAGCGGGTACCTGCCCTCGTACAGGCCGTTGGCCTTCAGGGCGGGCATGCAGTACTCGGTGGCGAATTCGTCCTTCGCGTCCGCCACATAGGCCTCCACGGCGCCGCAGTCGAGGGCGCGCTGGCGGATGACCTCCAGGTCCTCCCCGCCCTGGCCGACGTCGACCGCGACGGTGACGACCTCGCGGCCGGTCTGCTCGCCGATCCAGCCGATGGCGACGGACGTGTCCAGGCCTCCGGAGTAGGCGAGGACGACGCGGTCCTTGTGGTTGCTCATATGCGTTCCGTTTCTTTCTCTGTGGTGTCTGCGTAAGACGGGTCGTTGATGGGGAAATGGTCGGGGTGGGAGGGGCCGGTCAGCCGCGCTGGCCCGGGTCCGCCAGGGCCAGCAGGTGCGCGGCCACATCGGCTGCGACCGCCTCCGAGCGGGTGATCACCAGCACGGTGTCGTCTCCGGCGATGCAGCCGAGCACGCCGGGCAGCATGGCGTCGTCGACGGCACCGGCCAGCAGCTGAGCGGCACCGGCCGGGGTGCGCAGGACCAGCTGGTTGCCGGCCCATTCGGCGGTCACCACCAGGTCGGCGCACCAGCGGGCCAGGCGGGCGGTGGTGTGCTCGGCCAGGGGCTCGCCGTCGTTGCCGGCGGCCGGCACCTGTCCGGGCGCACCGGCCTCGGGGATCGCGTACACCTGGGTGCCGCCGGCGCCGCGGACCTTGGTGGCGCGCAACTCCACCAGGTCGCGTGAGAGCGTGGCCTGGGTGGTGGCCACGCCGCGGCGGGCCAGTGCTTCACGCAACTCGGCCTGGGAGCGGATGCGCTCGTGGCCGAGGATCCGCGTGATCAGGGCGTGGCGGGCGGCCTTGGTTGCGGGCGTGGCCGATCCGGGCTCGTGGGCCGGGGCTTCGGGCGGGGCGCTCATGCCGCCGCCCGCTCGGCCAGGACGTCGGCGAGCACGCTGGTGAAGGCGTCGGCATCGGCGTCGGACAGGATGAAGGGCGGAGCCAGGCGGAGCGTATCGGGGCGAGGCGGGTTGACGATGAAGCCGCGCTGCTCGAGCTCGGCGGCGACTTCGGCGGCCGGGCCGACCCCGTCGGCCAGGCCCACGCCGCGCAGCAGCCCGACGCCACGCACCTCGGTCACGCCGGGCACGGCAATCAACCGCGCCGCCCAGCGGTCCCCCAGCTCGGTGACCCGTTTGAGCAGCCCCTCCTTATTGATCGTGTCGATGACGGCCAGGGCGGCGGCCGCAGCCACGGGGTTGCCTCCGAAGGTGGTGCCGTGCTGGCCCGGGCCCAGCAACTGGGCCGCTTCCCCGGTGGCGACCGCGGCCCCGATCGGCATTCCTCCACCCAGTCCCTTGGCGAGGGTGACCACATCCGGGACCACGCCGGGGGCGAGCAGGTGGTGTGCCATCCAGGCGCCCGAACGCCCCATGCCGGTCTGCACCTCGTCGAGGATCAACAGTGCCCCCGCGGCGGTGGTGAGTTCGCGGGCCGCCTCCAGGTAACCGGCGGGCAGCGGGCGTACCCCGGCCTCCCCCTGGATGGGTTCGACGAACAGGGCGGCCACGTCCGGGCCCAGAGCCGCCCGCAGGGCGTCGACGTCACCGGCGGGGATGAATTCGACCCCGCCGGGCAGCGGCTCGAAGGGCTCCCGGTAGGCGGCCTTGTGGGTCAGGGCGAGCGCCCCCATGGTGCGGCCGTGGAAGGCGTCCTCCAGGGCGAGAATACGCGGGCGGGCGGCGCCGCCGTGACGGCGGGCGATCTTGAAGGCCGCCTCATTGGCCTCCGTGCCGGAGTTGGCCAGGAAGACCCGGGAGGCCTGCCGCGCACCGGGGAACACCAGGGCGTCCAGCGTCTCGGCCAGGCGGATCTGCGCCGGAGAGGTGAACAGGTTGGAGATGTGTCCCAGGGTGCCCAGCTGCTCGGTGACCGCGGCGACCAGGGCCGGATGGGCGTGGCCCAGGCAGTTGACCGCGATGCCGGCCAGCAGGTCGACGTACTCGTTGCCGTCGGCGTCCCAGACGTGAGCGCCGCTTCCGCGCACGAGCACGCGAGCGGGGGTGCCGAAGGTATTCATAACGGCGGCCGCGTAGCGGGTGCGCCAGGTTTCATTGGGGTCGGCGGCTGCGGTCGCCGCGGTTGCGGGCGTACTCATAGCGTGGCTCCTCCTTTCGTGCGGGACTGCGGGATGACGTCGGGGTGGACCACGGTGCCGACGCCGTCGTCGGTAACGATCTCCAGCAGCATCGAGTGCGGCTGGCGGCCGTCGACGACGTGGGCCTGGCCGACGCCGCCGCGCACGGCCCGCAGGCAGGCCTCCATCTTGGGCACCATGCCGCTGGACAGTTCGGGCAGGAGCGCCTCGAGCGCGTCGGCGCCGATGCGGGAGACCAGCGAGTCCTTCTCCGGCCAGTTGGAGTACAGGCCCTCCACATCGGTCAGCATGATGAGCTTCTGCGCCTTCAGGGCCACCGCGAGCGCGGCCGCGGCGGTGTCGGCGTTGACATTGAGCACGGTGGTGGCGTCGGCGACCAGCGGGGCGACCGAGGACACCACCGGGATGCGTCCCTGGTCCAGCAGTTCAGTCACCGAACGGGGATCGACCTCGACGACGTCGCCGACCAGGCCGACGTCGACGCTCTCGCCGTCCACGGTGGCCAGGCGCTGGCGGGCGCGCAGCAGACCGCCGTCCTCACCGGAGATGCCGACGGCAGCGGATCCGGACTCGTTGAGCAGGCTGACCAGTTCGCGCTGCACGCCGCCGGTGAGCACCATGCGCACCACATCCATGACCTCGGGGGTGGTCACGCGCAGGCCGCCCTTGAACTCGGACTCGATGCCGAGGCGGGCCAGCATGGCGCTGATCTGGGGGCCGCCGCCGTGGACCACGACGGGGCGCAGGCCCACCTGATGGAGGAAGAGCACGTCTTGGGCGAAGGCGCGCTTGAGGGCGTCGTCGACCATGGCGTTGCCGCCGTACTTGATGACGATGGTGGCGCCCTTGTAGGCGCGCAGCCAGGGCATGGCCTCCAGCAGGACGGAGGCCTTCTGGGTGGGAGTCAGCGAGGTGGGCAGAGCGGTGGTGGTCATGTCGTGTAGTCCGCGTTGATGGTTACGTATCCGTGGGTGAGGTCATTGGTCCAAACGGTGGCCGCGGCGTCGCCGGCGTTCAGGGCGATGTCGATGCGGGTCTCGCGCGGGGTCATGTCCACGGTGGAACGGTCCGCCCCGAGGGCCCCGTGGGCGTAGATGGTCACCCCGTTGATGGCTACGTCGACGGCGTCGGGGTCGAAGGGGCACACCGCCTCGGGGACGGTACCGAGCTGGGAGATGACGCGCCCCCAGTTGGGGTCCTCGCCGGCGACGGCGCACTTGAGCAGGTTGGAGGCCGAGACGGTGCGGGCGGCGGCCTCGGCGGCGGCCTCGGTGACCGCGCCGGTGACGGTGATGGCGATGTCGTGGGTGGCGCCCTCCGCGTCGGCCACCAGCCGGCGCCCGAGGCGGCCCAGCAGTTCCTGGACGGCGGCGTCGAATTCATCCGCCACCGGTACCCTGCCGGAGGCGCCGGAGGCGAGCAGCAGCACGGTGTCGTTGGTGGACATGCAGCCGTCGGAGTTGATGCGGTTGACGGTACGGGCTGCGGCCCGGGACAGGGCGGATTGGGCGGCGTCGGCGTCGACGACGGCGTCGGTGGTGATCACGCAGAGCATGGTGGCCATGCCGGGGGCGAGCATGCCCACGCCCTTGATCATGCCGCCGATGCTCCAGCCGTCCAGGTGGAGGGCTTCCTCCTTGGAGACGGTGTCGGTGGTCATGATGGCGGTGGCGGCGTCGTGGCCGGCCTCCGGGCCGTCTTGCAGGGATGCGACGGCGGTGGCGGCGCCGTCCAGCAGGTTGGGCATGTCCAGGGGCACGCCGATCACTCCGGTGGAGCACACCAGGACGGAGTCGGCCGCGGTGCCGGGGCGGAAGTCGGCGAGCAGTTCGGCAACGCGGGCGGCCGTGGCTGCCGTGTCGGCGGCCCCGCGGGGACCGGTGCAGGCGTTGGCCGAGCCGGAGTTGAGGATGACCGCGCGGGCGCGGTTGGCCGGGCCGCGCCGACCGGAGAGTACTTCGCGGCACCAGCGCACCGGGGCGGCGACCACCCGGTTGGTGGTGAACACGCCGACGGCTACATCCAGGGGGCCGTCGTTGACCACCAGGGCGAGGTCGCGCTTGCCCGACTCCTTGAGTCCGGCACTGATCCCGGCGGCGCGGAAACCGGCGGCGGCGGTGACGCTCACGGGGCGACTCCTTCGGTGATGACCCCAGTGACCTCGGGCAGGCCGAGGGCGAGGTTGAGGGACTGGACGGCGGCCGAGGCGGTGCCCTTGCCGAGGTTGTCGATGGCGCAGATGATCACGGCAACGCCGGCGGCGGCGTCGTAGGCGACCTGCACGGTGGCCACGCCGGTGCCGGCGACCGCGCCGGTGACCGGCCAGACGCCCGCGGGCAGCAGGTGAATGAGCGCCTCACCGGCTCCGGTGGGGCCGTAGACGCGCTCCCAGGCCTGACGCAGCACGGCATCGGGGTCATCGCTGCCGCTGACGGCCGCGGTGACCGGGGCGGTGACGGTGGCGAGAATGCCGCGGCTCATGGGCACCAGCACGGGGGTGAAGGACAGGCGCACGGAGTCCGGGGCGGCGCCGGCGACCTGGAGGTTCTGGATGATCTCGGGGATGTGCCGGTGGGTGCCGCCGACGGCGTAGGGCTGAGCGGAGCCGAGGGCCTCGGAGGCGGTCAGGTGGGGTTTGAGCGCCTTGCCGGCACCGGAGTAGCCGACGGCCAGCACGGCGTTCAGGCGGCCCGGGTCGATGAGTCCGGCGGCGACGCCGGGTTGTGCGGCCAGGGTGACGGCGGTGACGTTGCAGCCGGGCACCGCGATCCGCCGGGTGTTGGCCAGCTGCTCGCGCTGGGCGCCGGCCACGGTCTCGCCGGTGTGGAGGAGCTCGGGCATGCCGTAGGTCCAGGCGCCGGCGTAGTCGGTGCCGTAGAACCGCTGCCAGGCGGCGGCGTCGGTGAGCCGGTGGTCGGCGCCGCAGTCCACCAGGATGGGGGTGGGGCCGTCCGCCTGTTCCAGCGCGGCGGCGACGGCGCCGGACACGCCATGGGGCAGGGCCAGCACGACGATGTCGTGTCCGACCAGATGCTCGGGGTCGGTGGGGGCCACCACGCGGTCGGCCAGGCCGATCAGGTGCGGGTGGTGCTGCCCCAGGCGCGTGCCGGCCGAGGCGTTGGCCGTGACGGCGCCGATCTCGATCTGGGGATGTGCGGCGAGCAGGCGGAGGACCTCTCCGCCCGCGTACCCGGTCGCTCCGGCGACCGCTGCTGTCCATGTCACGCCGGAACCATACATCCGAGTGGATACATATGCACAGCTGGGCGGGCGCTGGAGCCGGGTCGGCTTACTCACATCCGCCGGGAATGTGTCACCAGACCCCGCAGGCAGCGCGGAGCGATGCCTACCGGGCGCCACTCAACGTGCGGCCAGGTCCTGGGCGATCTTGTCGGCCCAGGCGCGCACGGCGTCGAGGTCGAGAAAGTCCCCCTCGGAGGCGCCGCCCATGCGGGCGATTGAGCGTTCCCGCAGCGAGAGTTCGGCCGGGTTGAAGCGGCCCGGGAAGGTCGCATGATCCTCCGGGTCGATGGACAGCAGCACCGGGCCGATGCGGTGCGGGTCAGAGACCTTGCCCTTGGGCAGGCCGGACAGGCCCACCGAGAACGCCCACACGGGGTGGGAGTGCAGGGATTCGCTGAACCGTTGGGTGAAGTCAATGGCCTCCGCGGTCCAGCGGGTCATGTACACGGCGCTGCCGAGCACGAACGCGTCGTAGCCGGCGACGTCGGTGACGTCCTCGGGGTGGGACTGGTCGACGTCGTGGCCCGCGGCGCGCAGCTCCTGCGCGATCGCCGCGCCGACTTCGTCGGTGGACCCGTGGCGGGAGGAAGACGTGAGCAGGATTCTCATGGCGTCAGTATCACCGTGCGGGGACGGTTCCGGCAGGCGGTCCGTCCGACGAACCGCCATCCGTGACCACCTCCACAATCAGGCGCGCAGCTGTGCGCCCAAGCGCTTGGCCGCACGCTTGACCACGCGCTTGCGCACCGCGGCGGTCTCCTCGGCGGTCAAGGTCCGGTCGGCCGCGCGCAGACGCAGGGAGAAGGCCAGCGATTTACGTCCCTCCCCGAGCTGCGGGCCGCGGAAGACGTCGAACAGGCGCACCTCATCGGCCAGGTCTCCGGCAGCCTCACGCACCACCTGCTCAACCGCGGCGGCGGTGACGGATTCATCGACGACGAGGGCGACGTCCTCCTTGGCGGCCGGGAAGGTGGACACGGGACGCACCTGAAGGACGCCGGCGTCGGCGGCTGCCGCCAGCAGCGGCTCCAGGTCGAGTTCGATGGCGCAGGCCCGCGGTGGCAGCCCAATGTTGCGGGCGATGCGCGGGTGCAGTTCACCGGCGTGGGCGATCAGCGCTCCGGGCACCAGTTCGCGGCCCTGCCGGACGGCGGGCAGGCGCACCTCGGCGGTGCGGCCGGGATGCCAGGGGGCGTAGGGCGCCTGCGGGGCGCCGACCTCGACGTCTACCCCGAGCGCGCCGGCCACCGTGCGCACCAGTGCGATGGCGTCGGCCCAATCCCAGGGGCGGCCGGTACCGAGCACGCCGGCGCGCTCCCGGTCTCCGGCCAGGACGACGCCCACGTGCGTGGGCTGGGCCGGGATACCGGCGTTCAGCGCCGCGATCTCCGCGTCGGAGGGGCGGTGGTCCACACCCGGGATGGGCGCCGGCACGGTCCCGGCCGGATGGGTGACGGAGCCGACCTCGAACACGGCCACGTCCTCAAGGCCGCGCGAGACATTGCGGCGGGCCACCTCGAGCAGCGAGTCGAGCACGGAGGTACGCAGCAGCGGAGCATCGTCGGCCAGTGGGTTGGCCAGGCGCACCGCCACTCGGCGCGGATCGTCGGCGGGCAACTCGAGGCGGTCGTGCACATCGCCGATGAACGGGTAGGACAGCACCTGGGTGAGGCCGGAGTCGGCGAGGGCGCGCACGACGTCGCGGCGGGCGCGCTGCCGGAAGGTCAGGCCCGTGCCCGCAGGTGCCACCGGCACGATCGAGGCGATGTTGTCATAGCCGTCCAGCCGGGCGACCTCCTCGGCGAAGTGGGCGGCGCCCACCAGGTCCGGCCGCCAGGTGGGCGGGGTGACCGCGAGGAGCTCCACGCCGTCGACGGCGGTTCCGGCCGATTCAACCGTGCAGCCGATGGCGCGCAGCAGTTCGGTGACGCGGGCGGTGCCGTAGGCGACACCGGTCAGGCGCTGCGCGGCGTCCGCGCGGATGGTGATCGGCTGCGGCGCGACGGTGCGGTTGACGTCGGTGGCGACCGCATCGGCGGTGCCGCCACCGTACTGGACCAGCAGGTCCACGGCGCGCTGCGCGGCCACGGGAGCGAGCTCGGTGTCCACGCCGCGCTCGTTGCGCTTGGAGGACTCGGTGGGCAGCTTGTGCCTGCGGGCGGAGCGGGCGATGGACACAGGGTCGAAGTGGGCGGCCTCGATGAGCACGTCGGTGGTCTCCGCGTCGATCTCCGTCTCCGCGCCGCCGAACACGCCCGCCAGCACCAGCGGCCGGGAGCCCTCCCCGGACAGGGAGTCGGTGATCAACAGATCCTCGCCGTCCAGGTTGCGGGTGACCTCGTCGAGGAAGGCGAGGGTCTCCCCCGGCCGGGCGCGGCGCACCACGATCGGGGCGGCCAGCTTGTTCAGGTCGAAGGCGTGCAGCGGCTGGCCCAGGTCCAGCATCACGTAGTTGGTCACGTCCACGGCCAGGCTGATCGGGCGCATGCCGGCGGCGATCAGGCGGTCCTGCATCCACTTCGGGGAGGCGGCGGAGGGGTCGATGCCGCGCACCACGCGGGCGACGTAGCGGTCCACGCCCGGGCGACCGTGAATGGGGGCGGTGTCCTCGGCGAAGTGGACGGGGAAGCCGTCCGCCCCGGCCGGGGCGATGCCCTGCGGGAAGCGCTCGGGGTTGGTGGCGTCGGCCGGGTCCGTGAAGGCGGCACCGGTGGCGTGGGAGTACTCGCGAGCCACGCCGCGCATGGAGAAGCAGTAGCCGCGGTCCGGGGTGATGTTGATCTCCAGGACCTCCTCCCCCAGTCCGAGCAGGCCGATGGCGTCACTGCCCGGGGCGGGGACTGGTTCGCCGTCGCGACCGTGGGCGGCCAGCCAGCGCTCGAGCACGATGATGCCGGAGTGGTCGTCGCCGAGGCCGAGCTCCCGCTCGGAGCAGATCATGCCGTCGGAGATGTGCCCGTAGGTCTTGCGGGCGGCGATGGCGAAGTCGCCGGGCAGGACCGCGCCGGGCAGGGAGACCACCACGTGGTCGCCGGCCTCGAAGTTGTGGGCGCCGCACACGATGCCGCGGCTGGGCAGTTCGGAGGGCTCCTTGCCGGTTCCGGGGGCGTCGTTGTACTGGCCGACGTCGACGCGGCAGTAGTTGATGATCTTGCCGTTCTTCTGTTCCTTGGCCTCACGGGTCAGTACCCGGCCGACGACGAGGGGGCCGGTGACGGCGGGGGGAACGATGCGTTCCTCCTCCAGGCCCACCTTGACCAGGTCGGCGGCCAGTTCGGCGGCGGTGGTGCCAACGGGAACATCGACGTGCTCACGGAGCCACTCGATCGGGACGTACGGCATGTCAGTTACCCCTTCCTGTGGTGCCGAACTGCTGGGAGAAGCGGATATCGCCCTCGACGATGTCATGCATATCGGCGATGCCGTGGCGCAGCATGAGGGTGCGCTCCAGGCCCATGCCGAAGGCAAAACCCGTGTACTCCTCGGGATCGATTCCGCAGGCGGTCAGCACATTGGGGTTGACCATGCCGCAGCCGCCCCACTCGATCCAGCCGGCGCCGCCCTTCTTCTGCGGGAACCACAGGTCCATCTCGGCGCTGGGCTCGGTGAAGGGGAAGTAGGAGGGGCGCAGCCGGGTGCGCGCCTCGGGCCCGAACATGGCGCGGGCGAAGTGGTCCAGGGTCCCCCTCAGGTGGGCCATGGTCAGTCCCTTGTCCACGGCGATTCCCTCTACCTGGTGGAAGACCGGGGTGTGGGTGGCGTCCAGCTCGTCGGAGCGGAAGACCTTGCCGGGGCAGGCCACGTAGATCGGCGGGGCCTGGGCGAGCATGACGTGCGCCTGCACGGGCGAGGTGTGGGTGCGCAAGACCAGGTTCGCGGTGGCGCCCGGGGCGCCCCCCACGGAGGCGCCATCGATGTAGAAGGTGTCCTGCATCTGGCGGGCGGGGTGGTCGGCGTCGAAGTTGAGGGCGTCGAAGTCGAACCACTCGTGCTCGACCTCCGGCCCCTCGGCGATCGACCAGCCCATGGCGGTGAAGAAGTCGGAGACCTCGTCGACGAGTACATCCAGGGGGTGGCGGGCGCCGGCGGCGGCGCGGTCGGTGGGGACGGTGACGTCGACGGCCTCGGTGGCCAGCATGTCTGCCTCCGCCTGCGCCTCAAGCACCTCCTGGCGGGCGGCCAGGGCGGCGGAGATACGGCCGCGCGCGCCGCCGAGCAGCTTGCCGGCGGCCGCCTTGGCGGCACGGTCGGGCAGCCGGCCGATCTCGCGGTTGGCCAGGGCCAGAGCGGAGGCGTCGCCGGCGTAGGTCAAACGCGCCTCCTTCAGCGCAGCGAGGTCGGCGGCGGCGTCGATGGCGGCGATGGCCTGGGCGACGAGGGCGTTGACGCCGGCCTCGTCCGTTGGCGAGAGGGCGCCGGGGGCGTCAGTCATATGCGGTTGCCTTCCACCAGATGAGTCGGGAATCTCCGGGTCCAGATTAGTCCGCGCCGCGCCAGGGCCCGAAATCGTCTCAGATGCGCGCCTGAGAGCGTGCCCTCGCCCGTGGGCGATGCATTACAGCGTTGCGCGGACGCATACGCGGGCGGGTCTTGACGGTGACGTTACGTCACCTGTTGGGATGGGTGCATGCGCATCAAGGAGATGTCCGATCTGGCCGGAACAACCCCGCGGGCGGTGCGTCACTATCACCGCCTGGGACTGTTGCCGGTGCCGCCGACCGTGCGCGGGCGGCGGGAGTACGGCGTAATGCACCTGGCCCGGCTCATGCGGATCCGTTGGCTCGCAGACGGCGGGCTGCCCCTGGCGCAGATCGCCGAGGTGCTCGCCCAGGATCCGGGTGGCGCCGACCGCGAGGCGGTACTGCACAGCCTGCGGGCCACTAGGGACACGGTTATTGCGCGTCGCCGCGAGCTGCAGGCGCAGGAGGCCCGCATCGACGAGTTGATCGCCCGGGTCGAGGACGGTGAGGGGCTCGAGCCCATCCCCCAGCTGCTGGTGCGCTTCTACGACGCCGTGCAGGCACGCCTGGAGGAGGAGGGACTGAACAGCCGCGGACTGCGCGCCGAACGGCAGGTGGTGACGGCACTGGCCGCCCTGGCCCTGGTCCCCGACAGCATCGGCACCTTCCTGGCCGAGCTGGATGGCGCCGAGTGGGAGGCGGGCGTACGCATCTACGCCCAGATCGCCCGCCTGGAGCAGCTGCATGGGGAAGCCGCCCGGACCGCCGCCCTCGATCTGGCCGCGGAGACCTGGGAGTACACCCTCCGACACCGCCGTACGGCGCTGGCCGCATTCGCGGACTTCCCGACTGGGTCGCCGGGTCGCACCACCTGGCGGCTGACCCAGATGATCACCGACACCTACACCGGACCGGCACAGCACCTGTACCTCGACCGTTTCCTGGAGCTGCTCATGGCGGACCCGGACTTCGCCGCCGTCATCCGGCGCCTGGCCGGTGACGAGCCCGCACTGTGAGCGGCTCCTGTTCCGGACCGTCCCTGATTCCGATCCCACCACCCGCACTCTCATGAAAGGACGCCATTGATGACAACACGCAGAGACAGGGGCCGCGCCGTCGGCGCCACGAGTCCGTCCGGAACCCCGATTCGGGTGCAGGGCCTGGTCAAGCGCTTCGGGCGCTTCACCGCCCTGGACGGGCTGGACCTGGAGGTCGCCGCCGGTCAGGTGCACGGCTTCCTCGGCCCGAACGGAGCGGGCAAGTCCACGACCATTCGCACCCTACTGGGCCTGTACCACCCCGACAGCGGCAGGGTGCGCGTGCTGGGGCGCGATCCCCGGCGTGAGGCACCTCAGATCAACCGGGAAGTGTCATACGTGGCCGGGGATGTGGCGCTGTGGCCGAACCTGACCGGCGGACAGGCGCTCGACGCCCTGGCGGGTCTGCGCGGCAGGCGTGACCGCGCCCGGGAGGAGGAGCTGATAGACCGCTTCGCCCTGGACCCGAGCAAGAAGGTACGCACCTACTCCAAGGGCAACCGGCAGAAGGTGGCACTGGTGGCGGCACTCGCCGCACCGACAAGCCTGCTGATTCTCGACGAGC
Source organism: Actinomyces sp. Z5 (assembly GCF_003287795.1). Classification (NCBI taxonomy): domain Bacteria; kingdom Bacillati; phylum Actinomycetota; class Actinomycetes; order Actinomycetales; family Actinomycetaceae; genus Actinomyces; species Actinomyces sp. Z5. Next base: position 41,008 of record NZ_QMIN01000026.1, on the reverse strand, counting down.
CGACCAGCGGCCTGGACCCGCTGATGGAGCAGGTCTTCATGGATGAGGTAACCCGGGCAGCGGCCCAGGGGCGCACCGTGCTGCTGTCCAGCCATATCTTCTCCGAGGTGCAGCGTCTGTGCAGCGCCGTGACGATCATCAAGGACGGCCGTGTGGTGGAGCAGGGCGACTTGGCCCGACTGCAGCAGCTGGCCCGTACCCAGATCGAGGTCGGCGGCGATGCGGATCTGCTGCGCGGCATAGCCGCGTCGCTGCCGCAGCTGGAGGACGAGCTGTCTGTGGAGGACGGCCGCCTGAGCGTGCAGGTGGGCGCCGCCCAGGTACCGGCGGTACTGGCGGCCGTCGCCGCGCAGGGAGCCACCGACGTGATCTGCCGGCCGGCGAGCCTGGAGGACCTGTTCCTGCGTCACTACGAGGAGGTGCGCGGATGAACCTGCGCAACGACCTGCGCGGCCTGGGCCGCGCCCTGCGCCTGACCGCCCGGAGGCTGCGTGTGCAGGCGCTCGCCTGGATCCTGCCCCTGTGGCTGGGCCTGGCGTCCTTCGCGCCGGCCTATCAGGACGCCTACTTCTCCGCAGCCGGCGACGCCGGTGGTGGGGGCGGCAATGCGGTGGTCGAGGCGCTGCGGGCCTCCCCGGGCACGCGCCTGTTGTACGGCGAGCTTCCCGCCCCGGGCACCATCGGCCAGCTGGTGCAGTGGGAGGGGGCCACCTACCTGCTGGTGTGCACCGCGCTTATGGCGGTGCTGCTGACCTGCCGCCTGTTACGCGCGGATGAGGACGAGGGTCTGATCGAACTTTTGCGGAGCGCGGGCACTGGGAGGTGGGTACCTTTCCTCGCCCCGGTGCTGGTTATCTGGGCGGCGGTCGGCGTCCTGGCCGCCTTGGTGGGCGGCACGCTCGCGGCCGAGGCCGCGCAGATCGAGTCGCTTCCAGCGGCGGGCGGATGGGCGTTGGCCGGAGTGACCGCCGTCGTCGGCTGGGGCTTCGCAGGCCTGGCCGCCGTAGCCTGCCAGTTGGCGCGCAGCGCCGCCGGCGCCCGCCCGCTGGCCCTGGCATGTGTTGGGGTCGCCTTCATGGTGAGGGTGGCCGCCGACCAATGGGAGCTCACCTGGCTGCGGTGGTTCACGCCGCTGGGGTGGCGCGACCTGGTCGCCCCGTACACCGATGATGACCCCCTGCCGCTGGCCGTGTGCGCCGCGATATGTGTTGCCCTGGTGGTGGCGGCCGGAGCCCTGTACGCCCACCGGGAGTATGCCGGCGGCTACCTGCCCGACCGAGCCACCAGCGGGCGCCGCTGGCGGATCCACGGCTACGCCGACCTACTAACACGCCTGTCCACACGCACAACACTGGCTTGGGCCGCGGCAATTGCCTGTTTCTCGGCGCTATTCGGCTCTATGACCGAGGGCATCCTGGACATGATGCGGGACGAGCGCATCGCCGAATACGTGAACATGCTGGTACAGGCCGGCGCCGACATGATGGAACAGTTCATGTCGCTGATGACCGTGATGATGGTGCTGCTGATCGCGGTGGCGGCGACTGGGCAGGCGGGTCGGCTCGCCGCCGATGAGGCCGCCGGACTGGTGGAGGCCGAGGCCGCCGTCGGGGTGCCGCGCCGGCGTCTGTTCCTGATGCAGGCAGTCTCGGCGGCAGCGGTGGGGACGATTCTGCTGGTGTTGTGCGGGGCCGTGCTGGCAGCAGTCACGGCCACGCAGGTGACCGAGGATCATGCAGTGGAGCGGGCCTTCGTGTTCACCGTCACCCAGCTGCCCGGCCTGCTGGCAGCGATTGGCATTGCCCTGGCGGTGGTCGGCGTGGCGCCGCGACGTTTCGGCGTCGTGTGGGCAGTGATCGCCTGGAGCGCCTTCGCCAGGCTGCTGGGCGGCATGATGGACCTGCCGACCTGGGCGCAGGACCTGAGCGTGCTCGGGCACTACCTCGACGTCGTCGGCGACCCGGACTGGGTACCGCTGGCGGTGCAGACGGCTATCGGCGTCCTCGGTACCGCCGTCGGCCTGGTGGCCTACCGACGCCGAAACCTGAGTAGAGCCGGCTGAATCGAGGGCTACGTGCGTACCGCCGCCTGCCTGGCAATTGACAGCGACGCAGGGTCGCTTGCTGGGATGTGGGCATGCGTGTCAAGGAGATGGCCGACCTCGCCGGCACCACCACACGGGCGGTACGCCACTACCACCGGCTCGGCCTGCTGCCGGTACCGCCGTCGGCGGGAGGTCGCCGGGACTACGGCGTCGAACATCTGGCCCGGCTGCTGCGCATCCGCTGGCTGGCGGACCGCGGCCTGTCCCTGACCCAAGTCGCACAGATTCTCGCCGCGGATGCGCGGGGCACGGATCGCGAGGCAATCCTGCGGGACCTGCGTTCGGCACGTGAGAACATCGAGGAACGGCAGCGGGCGCTGCGTGAACAGGCCGATCGCGTCGATGAGCTCATCGCCCGGGTTGCCGGCGGCGGCCCTCCCTCACCATTGCCCACTGCACTCACCTGCTTCTACGACGACGTCGCCCGCCGGATACGCGACCTGGAGGCCCCGGCCGGGGACCGGGCCTTGCAGGTCCTGACCGGGGAACGGCGTCTCATGATGACGCTCGCCGCGCGCGAGATGATTCCCGCCAGTGCGAGCCGGTTCATTGCGGAGCTCGACGCCGCCGAGCGCGACGCGTGCGCCCGACAGATATGCGCCTTCGCCGAATTGGAGCAGACGGGTGAGGCCGGTGCGGTCGAGCTGGCGCAGGAGTCGTGGGCACTGGCCCTGCGGCACAAGCAGAGTTCGCTGGCCATCCTGAACGACCTTCCCGAGGGCGCGCTGGGGCGAGCCCTATGGGATTTGGCCGGAGTCCTCTCGACCATAAGCTATCCGCTCAAAGTCCACCGAGTCTTCACCGGCGCACTGCTCGACCTGATGCTGGCCGACCCAGACTTCGCGGCGGCGATCCACCGGTCCGCCGGCGGGAGGCGGGTCAGCTTGTGACAACTCGCGCCGAGTGCCTTCCCGTACGGATGCGCGCCGCACCCAGGCCGCAGGGAACTGTGCTCCATGGGCTGTATCCCTCCGTGCATCTACTGTGGCGACGCCTGCGGTGGCAGGTCCTGGCCTGGTGCCTGCCCCCATGGCTGCTGGCGGCTGTCACTCCCCCGGCGTATGAACGCGTGTATCCCTCGCCGCAGGCCCGGGAACTGCTCGTACAGAGCATGCGCGACACGCCGGGCACCCGCCTGCTGTACGGCGTCCTGCCGCTGCCGGGAGGGATCGGGCAATTGGTGCAGTGGGAGACGGGCACTTACCTGTTGTTCTGCGTGAGTCTCATGGCGGTGCTGTTGGTCACCAGGACGATGCGCGCCGACGAGGAGGACGGCCTGGTCGAGGTACAGCATGCGGCGGGAGTGGGGTGGGCGACTCCCTTCGCAGCGCCGGTGCTTGTGTGCACCGGGGCGGTTGCGGGGTTCGGACTCGGCGTCGGCATGGTTCTGACCGGCGTGGCTCGATTCGTGACTGAGATGACGGTTGTTGGGGCTTGGATGCTGGCGGGCGCGGTCGCGGTGACCGGCTGGGCCTTCATCGGTCTGACGGCGCTGGGCAGTCAGTTGTATCGGCGGGCGAGTCAGGCGCGGTTGCTCGCCCTGGTGACCCTGGCCACAGGGTTCGCGCTGCGGGTGGCCGCCGACCAATGGGAGCTCACCTGGCTGCGGTGGCTCACGCCCCTGGGCTGGCGCGACCTGGTCGCCCCTTACACCGACGACGACCCCATGCCACTGGCGGCATGCGCGGCGATATGCGTTGTCCTAGTGGCGGCGGCCGGAGCCCTGTACGCCCACCGGGAGTATGCCGGCGGCTACCTGCCCGACCGGGCCACCAGCGGGCGCCGCTGGCGGATCCACGGCTACGCCGACCTACTCACGCGCCTGTCCACACGCACAACACTGGCATGGGCGGTAGCGGTGACCTCCTTCTCCGCACTGTTCGGTGCCATGGCGGGCAACCTCACCGGCCTGCTGAAGCCGGGCTCGGCGACCGGTTCATATGTCGGGAAGATGGCCGCCGGCAGTCCGATCCAGCAGTACCTGTCGCTGCTCACAATAATGACCGTCCTACTCGTCGCGGTGGCTGCGGTGCAGCGAATCAACGTCATCGTTCTGGAGGAACGGTCCGGGCTGATCGACGTCGATTACGCGGTCGGGCTGTCACGGACCCGAAAGTTCGCGGTAGTGGGCGGTGTGGCCGCGGTTGAGGCCTTCGACCTGCTGGCGCTCTCCGGCGGTGTGCTAGCCGCCGCGACGGGTTCTCAACTCGCCGAGGACCACGCCGTGGGGCGGGCCTTCGTGTTCACCGTCAGCCAGCTGCCCGGAGCGCTGGCGGCGATCGGCATTGCCCTGGCGGTGGTCGGCGTGGCGCCACGGCGCTTCGGGGTCGTGTGGACAGTACTTGCCTGGAGCGTGTTCGCTCGTTTCTTCGGTGGACTGGTGGAGTTGCCGACCTGGGCGCAGGACCTGAGCGTGCTCGGGCACTACCTCGACGTCGTCGGCGACCCGGACTGGGTACCGCTGGCGGTGCAGACGGCTATCGGCGTCCTCGGTACCGCCGTCGGCCTGGTGGCCTACCGACGCCGGGACCTGCCAGGTGTCTGAACCGCTTACTGAAGCGCGGCAAGTCCGGCCAGGTGACACGCGGCCGCAGCGACAGCACCGCCCGCCATGCCAGGCTGCCGGCGCGCAACACCGATCGCCACATCACCGAGCTGAGCGAGCGCGGCAACGGCCAAGACGAACTGGGTCAGCGGATACACGGGCGCAAACCAGACGACGCACGCAACCACCGCACCAAGCGGCACCGCCCTGGCCGCATACATCGCCGGATAGAAGCGATCAGCGTCGCCGCCTGCGCTGCCAGGCGCCAGCAGCTCCGGGCGGAGCAACGCCGCCGCAGCAGCAATCACCGACGCGACTCCCATGACTGAGTTGAGAAGCGCCAACCACCACGGCATGCCAACCACCTAGCTAGATCGTTCAATATTGAATGATTCAATAGAGTACCATCATAACCATGAAGACAACAGGGGCCGGCAGCGCAGAGGATGGCGGCGAGGCGATCCTGTCCGCCGCATGTTTTCGGCTGGGCATGCTCGGCGCACAGATCACCCGGGATTTCTCCGAAAGGATCGCGCCGTCCGGGTTGTCCCACAAACAAGTGGGCCTGCTGGCCGTCATAGACGCCGGGCTGGCGACCTCGCAGCGTCAGATCGCGACCCAGCTGCACGTGGCACCGAGCCTGGTGGTCACGCTGGTGGACCAACTCGTGGACCTCGGAGCCGTGAGCAAGACCCGCAGCCGCAGCGATCGCCGGACTCACAAGATCGAAATCACCCCCGAGGGGCGGCGGCTGCTCGCCAGTGCTGCTGTGGCGGCCGAAGCGTTGGACTCCGGCATCCGCAGCTCCCTCTCCCCCGCCGGACGGACCGCCTTGAGAACGCTGTTGATGGAGCTCGATACACACCAGAACCGGGATCAGTAGCGCGCTCACAGGATTGATTCGCCACCATGGGATGCAACCCGCGTCGGATGCTCAAGCAGGTGATGCATGCCGCTTGCTACGGAGCGATGACCATGACGACGATTCCACACCGCGAGCTACGGAACGACAGCGCCGCAATCCTCCGCCGAGTGGAGGCCGGCGAGAGTTTTGAGATCACCAACAACGGACGTCCCGTGGCTGAACTTGTACCTATTACTCACGACCGCTTCGCTCTACTGCGTAGGCAAAGAGCTACGCGTCCAGCGGTCCCCACAGACTTCAACGCCTTAAAACACGCGCGCCCTCAGTTCAAAAGATGTACTGGACGATCTGCGCGGCGAGCAATGACCATTTGCTACCTGGATACCTCCGCGGGAACATCTGCTCAACGCAGCGCGAGACACGGCGGGGCTGCGTGCGGCAGACGCGATCAACCTCGCAGTTGCCCTGAACGTGCGCTCCGACCTACTCCTCACTTACGACCGGGAAATGCAACAAGATGCGCTGCAACGAGGGCTGACGGTGACCGCCCCCAGATGATTGATTCCCAGGGCACCGCCGGGCTTCGCCTTGAAGTGCCCACCCACTTGGAACGCCTTGTACGCGCTCTCAGACGGTCCAAGTAGAAGAACGCGGTCCAACTGGACAAACG
>NZ_QMIN01000026.1:0-34531 GCF_003287795.1 Actinomyces sp. Z5 | reverse complement strand
CCCGCAGCAGCCATGAGTTGCTGCGGGCCGACCTGCGTGTGTGCATGGCGGAACGAGCGATCAGCGCTCGACCTCACCCCGGATGAAGGCTTCGGTAGAGTCCATGGCCTCCTCGTCGGGACGCTGCTCCGGCGGAGACTTCATGAAGAAGGATGCCGGAGACAGCAGCGGACCGCCGATGCCGCGATCCAGGCCGATCTTGGCGGCCCGGATGGCGTCGATGACCACGCCGGCGGAGTTCGGGGAGTCCCAGACCTCGAGCTTGTACTCAAGGCTGACGGGGGCGCCGCCGAAGTTGCGCCCCTCCAGGCGTACGAAGGCGAACTTGCGGTCGTCCAGCCAGCCGACGTAATCGGAGGGGCCGACGTGAATGTCCTTCTCGGCGAATTGCGTGGAGACGTTGGAGGTGACCGCCTGGGTCTTGGAGATCTTCTTCGACATCAGCCGCTCGCGCTCCAACATGTTCTTGAAGTCCATGTTGCCGCCGACGTTGAGCTGGTAGGTGCGGTCGATGGTGATGCCGCGCTCCTCGAACAGACGCGCCAGCACCCGGTGGGTGATGGTGGCGCCGATCTGAGACTTGATGTCGTCGCCGATGATCGGCAGGCCGGCGTCGGTGAACTTCTGCGCCCAGGCCGGATCGGAGGCGATGAATACCGGCAGGCAGTTGACGAAGGCGCAGCCGGCGTCAATGGCGCACTGGGCGTAGTAGCGGTCGGCCTCCTCCGAGCCGACGGGCAGGTAAGAGACCACAACGTCGACCTGGGCGTCCTTGAGCGCCTGGACCACGTCGACCGGAGGCTCACTGGACTCCTGAACGGTCTCGCGGTAGTACTTGCCGAAGCCGTCGAGGGTGACGCCGCGCTGCACCCTCACGCCGGTGGGGGCGACGTCGGCGATCTTGATGGTGTTGTTCTCGGAGGCGTTGATGGCGTCGGCCAGGTCAAGTCCGACCTTGGCGGCGTCGATGTCGAAGGCGGCCACGAACTCGATGTCCGAGACGTGGTAGTCGCCGAATTGGACGTGCATCAGGCCGCCGACCTTGTCGGTCGGCTCGGCGTCGGCGTAGTGGGCGACGCCCTGCACCAGCGACGACGCGCAGTTGCCCACGCCGACGATGGCGACACGAATCTTGCTCATCTGTTCTCCTAATCGGCCAACCCATGACCGTTCGAGGATCTGACGGCTGAGATAGTAATGATCCGCCTCGATTGGGGCATGTCACGCCCGTGAATAGCGGCAGTCGGTGGTGTGCGCCTACGCACCGGCGGCTAGCACCTCGGCACCCCCAACTCATCGTTGGTGTTGGTATTGCACTCAAGCCGGACGCAGGCTACTCTTACTGAACACGCTCAACGAACCCGTTCAATGAACACATTCACGGCAATCCCGAGGAGAGTTCGTGCCCACACGCATTGAAGCCCGTGCCGCCACCAGAGCCAAGGTCCTAGCAAGTTCCCGAAGACTGTTCGAGGAGAGAGGCTTCCGTGCGACGACCATCAAAGACATCGCGGCAGACGCTGCTGTCAGCGTGGGCACCGTCATGCACGTCGGAGACAAGAGTGGCTTGCTGGTTGCATGCTTCGACGAACACATAGAAGCCCTGCACACCACCTCCCCGCGAACCAGTCACGCGCCAGTACAGTCCGAAGGTGTTAACGGCGGCTCGGAGGCGATCCTCGATATCCTCTTTCCCTTCATCGAGCTGTTCGCCAGTAGCCCAGACCTCGCCCGGTCCTACGGAGCGGTGCTCATCTCCGGCGCTCACAGTTCGAGAGTCTTCAGCGAACTGCGGGAGAAGTTGATCAACGAACTCCAAGACGTCTTTGCCGCGGCTACCGGCTGCTCGATGACGGCCGCCAAACAGCGTGCCACAACTGCGTATCTTGCCTACCTGGGCGCGCTTCTCGAATGGGCATCCCTGCCAGGAACCGGGATAGACGCACTCTGTAGCCGAGTGCGCGACGCGATCCGCCCGCTCCTGACAGCCTCCAACGAGGAGCACAACCAATGACGCTGCTCCCTCACTTTCCGTGGCTGGTGGTCCTCCTCGCAGTTGTACTGCTGGGTGACGCCACCTTGTCGCTGCGACCTCCTTCCTTCATCCGTAACTGCCTCACCGGAGTCGGATTTCCGCGGCAGTGGTGGTGGACTCTTTTAGTCATCAAGGTCTTGGCGGCCGCAGGCCTCCTGGTCGGGCTGAGAGTGCCCGGAGTCGCGCTCGCCGCCTGCACGGGCGTGATCTGCTACTTCCTATGCGCCATCGTCGCCCACATCAGGGCAGGGTTCATGGGCCGCGAACTGTGGATCAACTGCCTGGGCATGCTCGCCCTGGCTGCTGTAACCGCCATCGCGTCATTCGTCGGCTAGCCCCTCCCGGTCATCACCGCATCAGTCGCGGAGTCGCGTCTGCGCGCCCATGCTCATCTGCCCGTCGCCCTGACCGTCGCGCTGGCGGGCTACTGGAGGTGGCGCGCATAGTCCAGAGGCATACCGCTACCGGGACCACACCGCTTTCCTGTCACCAGATGCACCACTTTCCCGGTCGGCTCCACATAAGCATCAGGCTCCTCCGCCGACATCCAGGGGTACACGCACCTGTCCTAACTACTCGACCATCAAAAGTGGTGCATCCAGTGACACCAGCGGCTCTCGAACAGGCCGTCTCAGCGGGTGCGCGCCTCGACGCGCCTGGCCAGCACGCCCAGCGCCCAGTTGATGAGCACGTAGATCACCGCGATGATCACGTAGGCGGGTAGATAAACGTCCAGGTGCGCGGTGACGCGTGCCGACGAGGTGAGCAGGCGCCCGGCGTACATCAGCTCCGTGTACGCGACCACATATCCCAATGATGAGTCCTTCAGAATGGTCACCAGCTGGGTGATCAACGTCGGCAGCATTAGCCGCAGTGCCTGCGGTGCCAGCACCAGCCGCATTGCCTGGCCTGCGTTGAGTCCCAGTGCCTGGGAGGCCTCGCTCTGACCGCGTTCCAGGGCGAGCACCCCGGAGCGGAATACTTCCGCCGTAGTCGCTGAGGAGCACATGACGATGGGCACGGTGAGCATCCAGAAGGGAGACAGAGTGAGTCCCCAGCGCGGCACCGCCAGCAGGAAGAAGTAGATCAGCAGCAGCATGGGTATGGCGCGCATGGCGTCGATCCACGCTCCCACCGCGGACCGCAGCGCCGTCGAGCGGCTCATGCGTGCCCAGCCCAACAAGATGCCCAGCGGAAAGGACAGGGCCGCACCCACCGCGGTGACCAGCAGGGTGTCGGCCAGGGCGCGCCCGAGGTAGCCGACCACCGACTGCCCCAGGAAGTAGCGCCACTTCGGGTAGGCGAGCTGGCCGGCCTGGCCGAGCTGTACCAGTGCACCAGCAATAAGCGCCAGGACAATCAGGGTCACCAGCACCGATCCGATGAGGATGCGGCGCCGTCCCTTGGGGCCCGGAGCGTCGAAGAGCAGATCGGCGTCGGCGGCGCCGGATGTGCGGGCGGGGGTCGGCGTGGTCAGGGCACTCATGCGTGGGCCTCCCGTCCGGTTATACGGCGCTCGAGCAGGCCGCCGAGTTTGGTGGCCAGGAAGGCAATGGCCAAGTAGGTCAGTCCGGAGGTGAGGAAGGTGATCACCGCCTGCGCGTAGCGCAGGTTCAGCTGCTGAGTGACGTTGGTCAACTCGGGCACGCCGATCGCGGCGGCCAGGGAGGAGCCGATCAGGCAGGAGATGAAGATGTTGACCAGTGGCTGAATGGTGCGGGCCAAAGCCTGGGGCAGCACCACCGCGCCGATGATCAGCCCGAAGGGCATGCCCAGGGCCCGGGCCGCCTCGATCTGACCTTTGGACACGGAGTTGATGCCGGAGCGCACCGTCTCGCACACGAATCCTGAGGCGGAGAAGACGATCGCGGTGACGGCGGCGGCGAACAGGGACAGGGGCACGCCGGCCCGCGGCGCGGCGAAGGCGGCCAGGATCATCAGGCACAGGGTCGGGATGTTGCAGGCCACCGTCGCCCAGGCGGCACCGAGCGCGCGCAGCGGCGGGATCGGGCTGACGCGGAAGATCGCGATCACCGTGCCGACGACGAGCGCGCACGCGTAGCCGATGATGGCGATTGTCAGGGTCGTGACCAACCCCTGGCCGAGCATGCCGAGGTTATCGGTGATGACGTTCATGGGCGCCTCCTCCGGAGCGTTGGGGCGGCCGCCTCGGAAGGCGGGCCGCCCCACCCACCGTGCTTTGCGAGCGGATTGATGTTGGCCCGAGCCGTCCGACCGAGGTCAGTCGGTAGCCGCCGCGGTGGCGGCGTCCGTCTCGGAGCCGGGGACGGAGCCGATGGCGGGCGGCTCGGGTGCCTCGCCACCGATGATGGTGCCGATCGTGGCCTCCCAGATGGCGTTCCAGGTGCCGTCGTCGTAAATGGTCTGTAGGAAGGTGTTGACGAACTCTTGGGCGTCGGAGTCCTTGGGCAAGCCGATGCCGTAGGGGTCCTCGGTGAAGGGGTCGCCGACGATCTTGACGGCGTCGTTGGACTGCACCTCGCTGAGCTCAAGGGACTGGTCGACGACGTAGGCGTCCACCTGGCCGGCCTCGAGCGCGGCGACGCAGCTGGCGTGATCGGTGAACTGCACCTGCTCGGCGTCGGGCGCAGCCTCGTCCAGGGCGGGGCCGGAGGAGGAGTTGGACTGGACGGCAACCTTCACGCCGGCCAGGTCGTCGACGCCGTTGATTTCAGAGTCGTCGACACGTACCAGGACGGACTGACCGGAGGAATAGTAGGGGCCGGCGAAGGAGATCTTCTCGGCGCGCTCGGGGGTAATCGTGTAGGTGGCGAAGACTGCGTCGACCTGTCCGTTCTCGATCATGGTCTCGCGGGTGTCGGAGGTGACCTGGGTGACCTCCAGCAGGGAGCGGGCGTCTTCCCCACCGATGATGTAGCGGGCCAAGACCTGAGCAAGGGCGGCGTCGAAGCCGGTGATCTTTCCGGTAGCGGGGTCCTCCAGGGAGAACACCTCGGAGGTCTTGGTGCCGCCGGTCTTCAGCACGCCCGCGTCCTTGACCGCCGATGCCCAGGTGGATGCGGCCACGACGTCGTCGGCGGCGACGGGGCCGGAGTTGATGACGGCGTCGTAGTCGCTGTCATCACCGCTGGAATCGGCGCAGGCCGCCAGCACGGCGGCGAGCGAGGCCACGCCGGCGGCGGTCAGCAGGGTACGGCGCGTGAGCTGAGGAAGTACGGACATGGTGGTTCCTTTCGGATGCGGCAGGGTGGTAACCAGGAATCGATGGTGGCCGCTGAGTTCAGTGGCTGAGCACTTTGGACAGGAAGTCACGGGCGCGCTCGGTGCGCGGGGCGGCGAAGAACTCGGCGGGTGCACCCAGTTCAACGATCTGACCGCCGTCCATGAAGGCGACGCGGTCGGCGACGGAGCGGGCGAAGCCCATCTCGTGGGTGACCACGAGCATGGTCATGCCCTCGGCGGCCAGGTCCTTGATGACGTCGAGGACCTCGTTGATCATCTCCGGGTCCAGGGCGGAGGTGGGCTCGTCGAAGAGCATGATCTTGGGGTCCATCGCCAGGGCGCGGGCGATCGCCACCCGCTGCTGCTGTCCCCCGGACAGCTGCGGCGGGCGCTTGCCGGCCTGGTCGGCAAGCCCCACACGCTCGAGCAGCTGGAGGGCGCGATCCTCGGCGTCGGCCTTGGGCACCTTGCGCACGCGGGTGGGCGCGAGGGTGATGTTGTCCAGCACCGTGCGGTGCGGGAACAGGTTGAAGGACTGGAAGACCATGCCCACCTCGGCGCGCAGGCGGGCCAGTTCACGCCCCTCCTCGGGCAGGAGTTCGCCGTCGATCTCAATGGTGCCGGACTGGATCGTCTCGAGCCGGTTGATGGTGCGGCACAGAGTGGATTTGCCGGAGCCGGAGGCGCCGATGACGGCGACCACCTCACCGCGGTGAATGTCCAGCGAGACGTCGTCGAGCGCCTTGAAGTCGCCGTAGTACTTGCTGACGTGACTGATGCGCACGAGCGGGCGCTCAGGGATGGAAGGGTTGGCGGGAGCAGGCATAGGAGCCTCTTCTCGTATTATAAGGTTAAAGGGCGAATGGGACTGGAGCTGCCTCAGCGACAGCTACAGCAACACATTCGCATGACCACTGTTTCCCTCCGGTTCGGATTCGCGGCGACCGACCGCAATCCGGGTGGACCGCACGGTGCTCGCCGGACGCACAGTAGCACTCGAGACCTGGGAACAGGTGCGCGGGTATTCAGCATTCGGACGTGCTGGGAGCAGCATCACAGCACCGTCTCGGTGGTTGAGACGCGGCTCGACGCGCTTAACCGAGATGCTGCGCCCGGGCACTGGCGTACAGGCAGATGGCGGCGGCGGAGGCGACGTTCAGGGACTCGGCCCGACCGTAGATGGGGATCGAGACCACCGTATCCGCCGCGTCCAGGGCCGCGGGGGCAAGCCCGTGGGCCTCGTTGCCCAGCAGCCAGGCCGACGGCGCCGCCAACTCCGCCTCGGCGTCAAACAGACTCACGGTGCCGTGCCCGTCGGCGGCCAGCAGCCTCAGCCCCGCCGCCCGCAGGCCACGCACGGCGTCCGACAGTTCGACGCCCGCCAGCACCGGTAGGTGGAACAGGGAACCGGCCGTGGCGCGCACGACCTTCGGATTCGTCGGATCCACGCCGCCCTTGACGAGCACGACCGCGTCGGCGCCCGCGGCGTCGGCGGCGCGGATGATGGTGCCCGCATTGCCGGGATCCTGCGCCTCAGTGAGCACCGCCACCAGGCGCGCCCCGGACAGGGCCGCCGCCAGGGTGGAATCGGAGGAGAGCCCCGCCTCGCTCCCGACGGTGTCGGCCTCCATGCCGGCAGAAGCCGCCCCGGTTCCTCCCCCGCCGGCCCCCGTCTCCGGTGGCACCGCCACCGCCCCAGTATCGACGACGGCGAGTACGCCCTGGGCGTCCGCGCTCATGGCGCGCATGACCTCGGGGGTCACCAGGTGGGTGTACAGCCCGGCGGAAACGGCGGCGTCGGCAATATCGGCGTGAGCCCGAGCCGCCTCCTCGGTGAAGTAGACGTCCAGCACGTGCCCGGCGGCGTAGTTGACGGCCTCGCGCACGCCCTGCGGACCCTCCACCACGAAGCGCCGGTACTTGCTGCGGGCGGCGCGGCGGACCAGTCCGGCCACGCGGGTAATGCGGATGGCCGTGGGATTGTTCAGGATCGCGCTCGTGCTCATGAGCGGCAGGTTACCGGGAAAAACGAGGCGGCCCCTCCCCCGTGCCCCGCCGGTTGGTGGAGCCATGGGTGAGGAGCCGTCTCAAGTGTTGCGGCCGCGCGCGGCGGCCGGATGCGCCCGACGGTGTCGGGCACCGATGGCTCAGGCCTTGGGGGCGTTGACGTCCGCGGGCAGCGCCTTGCGGGCGGTGTCCACAAGCGCCTTGAAGGCGGCGGGCTCGTTGACGGCCAGTTCGGCGAGCATGCGGCGGTCGACCTCCACGCCGGCCAGGCCGAGGCCCTGGATGAACCGGTTGTAGGTCATGCCCTCGGCGCGAGCGGCGGCATTGATGCGCTGAATCCACAGGCGACGGAAGTCGCCCTTGCGCGCGCGGCGGTCGCGGAAGGCGTATACGCCGGAGTGGGTGACCTGCTCCTTGGCCTTGCGGTACAGGCGGGAGCGCTGACCGCGGTAGCCGGAGGCCCGGTCGAGGACGGTACGACGCTTCTTCTGGGCGTTAACAGCCCGCTTCACACGTGCCATGTGATGACTCCTTTAAGTGTTATGGGCCGGTCAGCGACCGAGCAGCCTCTTGACCTGGCGGGCGTCGGCCGGGGAGACGGCCTGGTCCTGGGACAGCCTGCGCTTGCGGCGGGAGGACTTGACCTCCAGCAGGTGGCGCTTACCGGCCTGCTCGCGCATGAGCTTGCCGCTGCCGGTGACCCGGAAGCGCTTCTTGGCACCGGAGTGCGTCTTGTTCTTCGGCATGTTTATTTCCTCATTCTCGGTCCCCGGCGCCGCTTGGGTCGGGGGCTGCTGACCTCGTCGGGTGACGGGGCTGGGTCGTGACTTACCCGCCGGCGGCGGGCTGGTGCTGGGGCGCTGTTACTCGCCCCCGCTCGCCGCCTCGGCGGCCTTCGCCTCCGCCTTGGCCTCGCGGGCCGCCTTGGCGGCCTGCTTCTCGGCCCGGCGGCTGGCGCGTGCCGCCTCGCGGCGACGGCGCTGGTCGGACTTGACCTCCGCCTTCTTGCGGGTGGGAGCCAGGACCATGACCATGTTGCGGCCGTCCTGACGGGGGTGGGACTCGATGGTGCCCAGCTCGGAGACCTCCTCGGCTACGCGCTGGAGCAGCCGAATACCCAGCTCCGGGCGGGACTGCTCGCGTCCGCGGAAGCGGACGATGCACTTGACCTTGTCCCCGCCCTTGAGGAAGCGCTCGACGTGCCCCATCTTGGTTGCGTAGTCGTGCTCGTCGATCTTGGGGCGGAACTGGATCTCCTTGAGCTGGGTGTTGGCCTGGTTGCGCCGGGCGTCGCGTGCCTTCATGGCCGACTCGTACTTGAACTTGCCGTAGTCCATGAGCCGGCACACCGGGGGGCGTGCGTCGGGAGCGACCTCTACGAGGTCGAGACCTGCCTCTTCGGCCAGGCGGAGAGCGTCCTCCACCCGGACAATGCCGACCTGCTCACCGCTGGGGCCGACAAGTCGCACCTCGGGGACGCGGATCCGTTCGTTGATACGGGGCTCGCTGATGACTGTTCCTCACTCTTGGAAGTGGTGACCGCCGCAACGAAGAAGGCCTTCGCCGCATACGCGCACGAAGGCCTTTCATGTGCTCGTCGGAGCACGGCCGCAGAGCCCAAGAGGGCGGCGACCGCGAGGATCGCTCCTCGCATGACCCGGCTCCCTTCGGGAACCCAGGTGGGATTTCTCCGCTTGCGTGCCGGAGACGGAGCCTCCGGCCGGTCGGTGCCCGATACTAGCAGGCCCGGCCCGCTGTGGGCCCGCCGGGCGGCGGAGTGCGAACGTGAGTCTGCCCATACGCCCCGCACGCCGGGGCCCCGTCAAGCGGGGACGGGGCACAACTCCACGGTGTCGATGAGTTCACCCCAGGCCGGGTTGACCATCACGTACTGGCACTGCTCCAGGGTGGCGGCCACGGCGGGCGTACCTGCGGAGGCGTCTACGCGGATGAACACGCGCAGTTCGGCGTCCTCGCCGGGGGCGAAGGCAACCCCGGTCACCCCGTCGATGGCGCCCAACTGAGCGGCCACCTCGGCCTGCACCGGCTGGTTGCGCCACGACGGGATCCAGTCCTCTCCCCCGGCCAGGGCGACTACGGCGGGCCGGGGCAGGCGCAGGTCGCGCGTGCCCGGGTCCAGTACCCACAACTGGTCGGTTAGCAGGCAGGCGACCTCTGCGGCGCGACGCGGGGTCACGGGCACGGGACGCACATCTTCACGCCAGGCCGCGGCGGCCGCCGCGGACGTGAACACCGGTAGGGCACGGTGCCCGTCGGGCAGCTGGACGGCCAGGTCCGCGGCGTCCTCGGCGGGGTCGGCGGTGTGGGGCTCGTGCACGGGGACGGCCGGCGCGTTTCGCCCCAGGTGGATGCGCGTGGGCCCGCCGACGGCGTGGGCGGCGACCGGCACGATCAGCCGACTGGCGGCCAGCGCGGCAAGCAGCCGGTCCAGGTACTCGTGGCGGGGCAGTCCCTGTGCTTCCAGGGCGGCGGTCACGGCGGGGTCGGCGGCGCCGTCGTCGGTGGCGAAGGGGGTCGGGGCGGCCAGCAGCTGCTCCAGCCGGTTGCGGGCGGCCAGGGCGGCCGCCAGTTGCAGGTCCGGATTCAGTTCCGAGCCGTTGCCTTCGGTGGGCACGTCGGGGATGTCGGGGGAATCGGGCATCAGTGCGCCTCCTGGTCCCCTTCGCCGCGGCAGACGGCCAGTGCGTCTTGGAGGGTGAAGTTGCCGTTGTAAAGCGCCTTGCCGACGATGGCACCCTCCAGGCCGTAGCTCTCCAGGCGGGCCAGCGCGCGCAGGTCGTCCAGGTGGGCGATGCCGCCGGAGGCGACCACGGAGGCCGCGGTGCGCTCACAGACCTGGCGCAGCAGGTCGATGTTCGGCCCCATGAGGGTGCCGTCCTTGGTGACGTCGGTGACCACGTAGCGGGCGCAGCCGGCGGCGTCCAGACGGGCCAGGGTCTCCCACAGGTCCCCGCCCTCCTGGGTCCAGCCGCGGGCGGCCAGGGTGGTGCCGCGCACGTCCAGGCCCACCGCGATCTTGTCCCCGTGCTCGGCGATGACCCGTTCGGTCCACTCGGGGTCCTCCAGGGCGGCCGTACCCAGGTTCACTCGTGCGGCCCCGGCGGCCAGGGCCCGGTCCAGCGACGCGTCGTCGCGGATGCCGCCGGACAGCTCGACCTTGACATCCACCTCGCCGACGATCCGGGCGAGCAGGGGGGCATTGGTGCCGCGTCCGAAGGCCGCGTCCAGGTCCACCAGGTGAATCCACTGCGCGCCGGCCGCCACCCAGTCACGGGCGGCGTCGACGGGGTTGCCGTAGTCGGTCTCGCTGCCGGCCTCGCCGCGCAGCAGCCGGACGGCCTTGCCGTAGGCGACGTCGACGGCCGGAAGAAGGGTGAGCATGGGTGGTCTCCTTGGGGGGCGGGGTTGGCGAGTGAGCGTTCAGAGGGTGGTCAGCCAGTTGCGCAGCAACTGCGCCCCGGCGTCCCCGGACTTCTCGGGGTGGAACTGCGTGGCACTGAGCGCCCCGTTCTCGACGGCGGCTACGAAGTCCTCGCCGTGGGTGGCCCAGGTGGCACGGGGCGGGGAGGTGTGACCGGGTCCGAGCAGCGTGGCCGGGTCCGTCTTGGCGGCGTAGGAGTGCACGAAGTAGAAGCGTTCGGACCCGGAGGCGTCGAACAACCCGTCGAACAGGACCGTGCCGGCGGGTGGGCGCACCTGGCTCCATCCCATGTGGGGGACGATGTCCGCCTGCAGGCGGGAAACGGTGCCGGGCCACTGCGCCAGTCCAGGGACTGCTTCGGAGCCCGCGGCGTGCTCGGTGGAGGCCTCGAACATGACCTGCATGCCCACGCAGATGCCCAGCACGGGTCGTCCGCCGGCCAGCCGCCGGTCAATCATCCGGGGGGCATCGACGGCGCGCAACTGCTCCATGACGGCGGCGAAGGCGCCGACGCCGGGCACGACGAGCCCGTCGGCGTTGGCCACCGCCTCCGGATCCGCGGTCAGCTCGGTGGTGGCGCCCACGCGCTCCAGGGCGCGCACGGCCGAGCGCACGTTTCCGCTTCCGTAGGACAGGACGACGACGTGTGGTTGCCTCACGGGGCCCACACTACCTACACCCGTGGGGGCCGCGGCCTCCATGTCAGTTCCCGGACGGGTCACCCCGGCCCTGGTCGCCTCCGCGCGGACGCATCCCGCGGCCCAGCCAGCGCATCATGCGGCCGGGCTTGACCTCGCTGGTTTTGAGGGCGCCCGGTGCCTCCTCCGCGCGGAGGGCGCCGAGCAGAATGTCCTCAAGGGTCTGGTCGGCGGAGGCCAGCAGCAGCCCAGCACTGGTCTCCTCCCCCGCCTGGCCGTGCTGGTATCGACGGGCCGTGATGGTGCCCGACAGTCCCGCCTCGGTACCGACGTCGGTGGCCAGGTCTGCGGTCATGAGCACCACGCCGACACGGCTCAGGCGTGACAGCGCGGCGGCAAGCTCGGCGGCTTCGGCGGGCTCGGTCTCGGCGCCGCCCAGCAGCTCGGTGATGTCCCACTCCGCGTGCGCAGAGACGAATTCCTTGACGGCGATGGCGCCTGAGGAGGAGGGCACCACCGTGCAGTCCAGGCCGCCGGCGGCGCACAGTGCGGCCAGGGCCTCCGCGCTGGCCAGGGGCGTGAGTACGACGGCGATCTTGACCGCGTTGGGGCGGTCCGCGTCGGCGGGACCGTAGGTGTTGTGCGGCACGTCGTGGGGCGAAACCGGGCCGGTGTCCTCCGGAGCGTCCGAGAGGTCGGCGGGCAGGTTCAGACCCTCCATCATGGCGGCGAACTCGGCGTCGATATCGGGTTCGTCGTCGCGGCGGCCGGCGGAGTCGTCGGAGTGGTCGTCACGCATCACAAAGCGCCTTTGGTCGAGGGGATGCCGTCCACGCGGGGGTCGGGTTCGACGGCGGTCCGCAGGGCGCGGGCCAGGGCCTTGAACTCGGCCTCGGCGATGTGGTGGGGGTCGCGCCCGGAGATGACGCGCACGTGCAGGCAGATGCCGGCGTGGTAGGCGATCGCCTCCAGGCAGTGGCGGACCATGGAGCCCGTGAAGTGCCCCCCGATCAGGTGGTGCACGAAGGCCTCGGACTCGCCGTCGTGCACCAGGTAGGGGCGGCCGGAGATGTCGACGACGGCCTGGGCCAGGGCCTCGTCCAGGGGCACGAGGGCGTCGCCGAAGCGGCGGATGCCGCGCTTGTCCCCCAGGGCGGTCTTCAGGGCCTCGCCGATACAGATGGCGGTGTCCTCCACGGTGTGGTGCACGTCGATGTCGGTGTCGCCGGAGGCGTGCACCGTCAAGTCGATCAAGGAGTGCTTGCCCAGGGCGGTGAGCATGTGGTCGTAGAAGGGAACGGTGGTGGAGATGTCGGTCCTGCCGGTGCCGTCCAGATTCAGCTCGACCACGACGGAGGACTCGCTGGTGCTGCGTTCAATGCGGGCGGTGCGGTTCATGCGGGATTCTCCTCCAGGTTCTGGCCGTTGCGGTCCGGTTGGTGCGGGCCGTCGCTGGTGACGGCAGTGAGGGCGGTACGGAAGTCGGCCATCTCTGCCGGCGTGCCGACGCAGACCCGAAGGTACCCCTCCGGGCCGACGACCCGGATCAGGACGCCGCGGTCGAGCAGCCCCTGCCACACCGCCCGCCGGTCGGTGAAGGGCCCGAACAGGACGAAGTTGGAATCGGAGTCGTAGGCGGTCCAGCCCTGTGCGCGCAGCCAGCTCACCAGGCGGTCGCGTTCGTCGCGCAGGGAGGCGACCTGACTCATGAGCTCGTCCCGGTGATCCAGAGCAGCGAGGGCGGCGGCCTGAGTGAGCGCGGACAGGTGGTAGGGCAGGCGCACGATGCGCAGCGCGTCCACCAGCTGCTGGCAGGCGGCCAGATATCCCAGCCGCAGCCCGGCCATGCCGAAGGCCTTGCTCATGGTGCGAGTGACGGCCAGGTGCGGGTAGCGGGGGGCGCCATCGCCGTCGGTGCGCTCCAGCAGCTCCAGTGCGCTGGGCACACCGGGGCGGCGGAACTCCGCGTAGGCCTCGTCGATCACCACCACGCAGTCGGTGGCGCCGTCGTCGCCTGCCGCCGCGTCGACGGGGCCTTGGCCGCGGGCGGCCTCGAGGATGGCAACCACGTCGTCGAGCGGCAGGGCGGTGCCGGTGGGGTTGTTGGGGCTGGCTAGGATGACCACGGCCGGGTGCTCGCGCGCGATGGCCGCGGCGACGGCGTCGACGTCGACGGTGAAGTCCTCCCGCCGTGGCCCGGTGACGTAGCGGGTGAAGGTGTCGCGGGCGTACTCGGGGTACATGGAGTAGGTGGGGGTGAAGGACAGGCAGGTGCGTCCGGGCCCGCCGAAGGCCTGCAGCACATGTGTCATGACCTCATTGGAGCCGTTGGCGGCCCAGATCTGCTGCCAGTCCAGGCGCACGCCGGACTCGGCGGCCAGGTAGTCGGCCAGGGCGGCGCGCAAATCGGGGAAGTCGCGGTCCGGGTAGCGGTTGAGGCCGGCCGCCGCCCGCCCGGCAGCCGCGGCGATGTCTGCCACCACTGCCGGGCTGGGCGCGTAGGGGTTCTCGTTGACGTTGAGGCGCACCGGCACGTCCAGCTCGGGGGCGCCGTAGGGTTCGCAGCCGTGTAGATCTGGCCGCAGCGGGAGAACGGTCACGGGCCGAGTCTACGCGGAGTCCGCCCGGTCCCGGCACGCGTCTTATTCCGCGGTGGTCAGCAGGATCTCCTTGGCGTCCAAGCGTTCGAGCGCATACTCCAGGCTGCTGGAGGAGAACAGACCCTCATCGCGGGCATCGAGCAGGGCATGGCGCTGCACACGGATGGTCTCGATGGCGAGTTCGCGCGCCTCGGCGGGGGTGAGCGCGTCGGCATGCCGGCTGGTGGCGGCGTCGCCCAGTAACCGGAGCAACCGCTCGCGCTCGGCATCATCGGCGGTGCGAGAGGCCATGCGCGGGCGGACCAGCCGGATGACACCGCCGAGTGTGAGTCCCTGGATGACCAGTGACCCACTGGCGACCAGTAAGGCCACCAGCAGCAGGAACGGCCGGTTGGGTGTGGTTAGGGGAAGGGTCTGGGCGGCGGCCAGGGTTACGGCGCCGCGCATGCCCGCCCACACGATCACCGCCCCCTCACGTGGCCCGAGAGGATCGGCGGTGAAGTAGTCCAGGTCGGCTCCCCGGCGCCGCTGACGCCGTTGGCCGCGCTCCAGCCGGTCGCGCCAACCGGTGACCGCCTGGTGCCACTGCTCCGCGGACAGGCCGTGTTTGGCCAACAGCTCGTCGTCGATGTCACGTGCCTGCTCCAGGCGCGTCTCAAAGCGCTCCAGCCGCTGGCGCTCCTCCTCCAGATGCTGGCGGTGGCGGCGACGCACGCGACGCAGCCAGACCAGCAGCGGCGCCACGAAGGCCACCCGCACCAGGACGGCCAGGGCGCCGGTTCCGGCTGCCAGAAGCACGGCGGCGCGCAGGCCGAAGCCGCCGTCGACCACGTCCTGGACGATCCCGTATGCCTGCAGCCCCATGAACAGGAAGATGCCGCCTTCCAGAATCAGCTCAATGGTGCGCCAGTTCTGCTGGGCGGTCTGCCGGTGGGCGGGTGGCAGCAGTCGCGGCCTGCGGAAGGAGATGACCAGGCCGGCGACGACGGCGGCGACCAGCCCGGAACCGCCCAGATAGTCTGTGGGCAGGGACGCCAGGAAGGGGATGGTGAAGGACACGACCGTGTCCGCCGTCGGGTTGGTGATGCGGGAGCGGACCCGGATGCTGCCCTCCCCCACCGCCCAGCCGATGGCCAGGGCGAGGGCCAGCGAGGTGAGGAAGCCGGAGACGAGCGCGGCCGGCTGCAGGGCGTCGGCGCTGTGAGCAATGCCCGCGGCCGTGGCGGAGGACAGCAGGATCAGGGCGGTGGCGTCGTTGAACAGCCCCTCCCCCTCCAGGATGGTGATGATCCGCTGGGAGACGCCCGAGCCGCGGGCGACGGTGATGGCGACGGCGTCGGTGGGGCTCAGCACCGCCCCCAGGGCGATCGCCCAGGGCAGGGCGATCGTGGGCATTACGGCGTGCACCACCAAGCCGATGATGGTGGCGCTGACGGCGACCAGTCCGACCGCGAGCGCCGCGACGGCGCGCAGTTCGCGCCGGAAGTCCATCACGGGCATGGACACCGCGGTGGAGAACAGCAGCGGCGGGAGCACCACTTCGAGGACGATGTCGGGATCCAGCTCGATCGCCGAGACGAACGGCAGGAAACCGACACCCGCCCCCAGGGCTAGCAGCAGTAGCGGGGAGGCTACGCCGACCCTGGGGGCGAGTTGGTTGCCGGCGGCGATGACGAGCAGGCCCGCGACCGCGATGATGAGAATCTCCACGGCCGCACCCTAGGACGCGGCGCCTGGAAGGAGACTCACAGGCGCGCGGAGGCCAGCCGGGCGCCCTCGGTCAGGGAGGCGAGCTTGGACCAGGCGATGTGGGCGTGCACGCGTCCGCCCAGGCCGCAGTCGGTGGAGGCGACCACGCGCTCGGGCCCTACCAGCCGGGC
Source organism: Actinomyces sp. Z5 (assembly GCF_003287795.1). Lineage (NCBI taxonomy): Bacteria > Bacillati > Actinomycetota > Actinomycetes > Actinomycetales > Actinomycetaceae > Actinomyces > Actinomyces sp. Z5. The sequence goes on along the minus strand of NZ_QMIN01000026.1, from coordinate 18,725 downwards.
GAAGCGCTCGATGCGGTCGGCGACCAGCTCCGGGTGCTCCAGCACGTTGGTGGCGTGGGAGACCACTCCGGGGATCAGGTACTTGCCGTCGGGCAGGGCGGTGTCCTGCCAGATCTTCCACTCGTGCTCGTGGCGGACGTTCGCAGCCTCGAAGCTCAATCCGTTGGCGTTCACGGACAGTGCCAGGTCCACGATCTTGTCGAAGCCGAGGTCGGTGGAGTGCGGGCCGTGCCAGGAGCCCCAGCACACGTGGTAGCGCACCTGGGCGGGGTCGATGCCCTCCAGGGCGTGGTTGAGGGCCTCGATGCGCACGGCGGAGAAGCGGCGGTAGTCCTCCAGGGGCGGTTCGGTGATGAACTGGTCCCAGGACTCGGCCAGGTCGGGGGCGTCGATCTGGACCGTGAGTCCGGCGTCGGTGATCGCCCGGTACTCCTCCCGCAGGGCCTCGGCCCAGGCCCAGACGGCGGCCTCGTCGTCCTCGTAGTAGTAGTTGCCCACGCGGGCCGCCGACGCCGGGCTGACGGAGGCAACGAAGCCCTCGCTCAGCGGCTTGCCGGCCCTTTCGAGCCCGTGCTTGAGTGCGGCGATGTCGCGGGCGACGATGTCCTGACCGGTGTAGCGGATCTCGCCGGTGACTACGGGGAAAACCCAGGGCCTGCGTGTGGCCAGGTGGATGCCGGAGGTGGGGTCGGCGTAGGCGTCGGCGTAGGCGACCCAGTCGCGGCGGTCGGTCATGGCGTCGAGTTCGAGTTTGCCGGCCGGCGTGGGCTTGCGCTCGGGCAGCTGGTCGAGTAGCTCCAGGCCGCTGAAGCGGGTGAAGGAGTATGACCACCAGGCGCCGTAGTCGACCTTCTCGGTCATGGCGTGCCCGTATTCGCCGTCGTTGACGATCGTCAGGCCGATCTCGGCCTGCCGGGCGACGACGGCGTCGGTCTGCTCGGCGACGACCGCCGCGAGTCCGGCGTCGTCGAGCGTGCCCGCCGCGTGCGCGGCATTCGCCTCCAGCAGTGCCTCGGTGCGGGGCAGGGAGCCGACATGGGTGGTGCGGATTTGCTTGGCCATTTCAGGTCCTTCCATCGGTCCTGGCGGGAGCACCGCACCGCCGGACGCATGCCGACGGCGTGGTTGCTGCGGCGTCGACGAGCCAGGTCTCTCAGCCGCTCTGGATGGTGCACTCGCACCCTATCAAGGTCTGCCCACCACTCGGTACCCTGGGCGCGGGCGCGTCCGGGTTAGCGTGGGGACCATGATCCGGCCAGTCTCGACCAGAACGCCCGCCGCATCCCCGTCCGCACCCGTCTCCGGAACCACGCCGCTCCGCGAGCGCGCCGAGGCGGTGCTGCGCGACCTGGTCGGCCGGACAGACGCGCACCTGCGCACGGACCAGTGGCGCGCCATTGAGGCACTGGTGGTGCAGCGGCGGCGGGCGCTGGTGGTGCAACGGACCGGCTGGGGTAAGTCCGCCGTCTACTTCGTGGCCACCGTGCTGTTGCGTGAGGGCTGGGCCGACTGGCGCCCGGGCGCTCCCATCCCCTCCGCCGGCGCCCGCACGGGCGCCGGCGCCACGGTGGTCGTGTCCCCGCTGCTGGCACTGATGCGCGACCAGGTGGCGGCCGCCCGACGCGCCGGCATCCGGGCCGTGACCATGAACTCGGTCAATGCCCCGCAGTGGCCCGAGATCGAGGCGCAGGTGCGGCGCGGGGAGGTGGACGTACTGCTGGTGTCCCCCGAGCGTCTCAACAACCCGACCTTCCGGGATGGAGTGCTGCCACAGCTGGCGGCCGACGCCGGGCTGGTCGTGATCGACGAGGCGCACTGCATCTCCGACTGGGGACACGACTTCCGCCCTGACTACCGACGTATTCGTACCCTGCTGGCGCAGCTGCCGCCGGGGACGCCGGTACTGGCCACCACCGCGACGGCGAATGCCCGAGTCAGCGCCGACGTCGCCGAGCAGCTCGGCGCACCGGCGGGGGTGGGGAATGCGACCGCCGGTGCGGCAGCCGAGAACGAGGTGCTGGTGCTGCGCGGGACACTCGCCCGCGACTCCCTGCACCTGGGGGTGAGACGCCTGCCGGATGCCGCCAGCCGCCTGGCCTGGTTGACCGACTACCTGCGGGACACACCCGGCTCAGGAATCGTGTACTGCCTGACGGTGTCGGCGGCCGGCGAGGTCGCCACGCAGTTGCAGGAGGCGGGATTGAAGGTCGCCGCCTACACGGGGCGCACGGATTCCGCGGAGCGGGAGCGCTTGGAGGAGGAGCTCAAGGACAACCGGATCAAGGCGCTGGTGGCCACCAGCGCGCTCGGCATGGGCTTCGACAAGCCGGACCTGGCCTTCGTGGTGCATATGGGGGCGCCGAGTTCACCGGTGGCCTACTACCAACAGGTGGGCCGGGCGGGGCGCGGGGTCGAGCGTGCCGAGGTGATCCTGCTGCCGGGGCCCGAGGACCGGGCGATCTGGAATTGGTTCGGCGCACAGGGCTTCCCGCCCGAGGATGCGGTGCGCGAGGTGCTGGCCGCGCTGGAGGAGGCGGGCGGGCCGCTGAGCACCAATGCCCTTGAGGCCGTGGTGCCGCTGCGGCGCGCGCGTCTGGAGTCGATGCTCAAGGTGCTCGACGTCGACGGCGCGGTACGGCGGGTGCGCGGCGGCTGGGAGACTACCGGTGTCGCCTGGCGCTACGACTCGGCGCGCTACGCGCGGGTGGAGGCGGCGCGGGACGCGGAGCAGGAGCTCATGGAGCGCTACGAGGCGCTGGCGGAGCCGGCATGTCGCATGGCCTTCCTGCGCGGTGTGCTCGACGATCCCGAACTCACCGAGGATTGGCGCTGCGGCGCCTGCGACCTGTGCGGCGGGCTGGATCTTCCGCGCGCCCCGGGCGAGCAGGAGGTGGCCGCCGCCCGCCGGGCGCTGGCCCGGGTGGGCGTTGTGCTCGAGCCGCGCAGGCGCTGGCCGAGCGGCATGGATCGGCTGGGCCTGCCCGCGCTCAAGGGCACCATCCCCGACGACGACCGGCCGACGCCGGGGCTCGCCGTCGGCCGCCTGGACGGGCTGGGGGTGTCCGCGTCCCTACGCGAGTTGTTCGAATCGCCCAGCGACGGCGAGGTGCCGCCTGCCCTGCGCACTCCCGCGCTGGAGGTCGCCGATCGGCTCGCCGCCGAGCTGGGACCCCGATCCGCGCAGGGCGACACGGACGCGCCCAGGGGTGAGTTGGCCGTGGTGATTGTCGATTCACGCACGCGCCCACACCTCGTGCGGCACCTGGGGCATGCCGTGGCCCGGCACCTGGGGGCCGTTCCGCTGGGGATCATCGGGGTGCGCGGAGAGCCGGGGCGGCACGACGTCGGGTCCGCCTTCCGGCTGGCCGAGGTCGCCGGGTCCCTGACGCTGGAGAACTGGTCCCCACGCGCGCTGGCGCGCCTGAAGGGGACCCCCGTCGTGCTGGTGGACGACTGGACCGACTCCGGCTGGACGCTCACCGTCGCTGCCCGGCTGCTGCGCCGGGCGGGCGCCGCCTCGGTCCACCCGCTGGTTCTGGGACAGCGCTGAGTCGGGCCGTCGCCTCGGTGGCCCTATTGGGCTAGTGCCCGACCCGGCATCGGCATCCGGAGTCAGTCGGAGGCCTCGATGCGCGCCGCCTCAACCAGGTCCTGCGCCACCGCGCCGGAGCCGTCCTCGCCGTCTTCCTGCCCCGACAGGCCCGGCGCGTCCTGCGTGTCGGGGGCAATCACCCCCTCATCCTGAAGGTAGTACCACCACAGCGGCGCAGCCCAAGCGCGAGGTTGTCCAAGCGCGGCGGCCGTGAGATGCCGGGCAACCGCTGCCCGGCCGGCCTCGACGTCGTCGGGGGAGCCGAACCACCACGGCCCGTCGTTCAGATCCTCCGCCCCGTATCCGAGCTCGGTCAGCGCCGTGCGCTTGTCGCCCACCACCCGTCCCAGAGCGTCCAGGACGCGCCGGGCGCCGGAACCCAGAGGGTGCCACTGCGGGTAGACGGACAGCCCCACGACGTCGGTCAGCTCCGTCAGTTCCTCCCCCAGGTTGACCGCGGCCCAGGACATGACCGACTCCGTGGCCGTGCCCTGCCCCAGCTGGTAGTACAGGGTGAGCAGCCGGGGGGCGGAGGCCGTCGCCGGGTCGGCAGCCAGGGCGCGGGCCGCCTGCAGGGTCCGTTCAACGGCATCGGAGCCGGCCCACTCCCCTGCGAGCTCGTTGCCGATCTCCCAGGCGTCGGCGTCGGGGAACGCGGCGATGAGCGCAGCGATCCGCCGCGTCCAGGCGGCCTCGTCAAAGTCGACGAGTGCCTGGGAGTCGCAGATCTGCACCATGACCTGGGCGCCTGCCTCGTGCAGCTCGGTGACGCACCGCCGCCACCCGTCCATCTCATCGACCGCGTCGGTGTCCTCGACGACGATCCGCACCAGCACCGTCCGGCCCGCACCTTCCAGGCGGGACACGGCCTGTGCAGACCGTCCCGATGCAGGAGCAGCCGTAAAAGTCACGCCCAACATCGCGTCTTCGGGCCCCAGCCCGGAGGCGGCCTCGTCCTGAGCGAGTTGCGCCGCGGTTGCCGCCTCCAGGGCGGAGTTGGCACTGATGGCGCGCTCGGCGGGGGCCGCCGCGGCATCGCACTCCTGCAAGGCCCGGGCGGTCCGGGTGCGGAGCACGTCCACCTCCCGCGCCTCACTGCCGGTGGCCCGCATCCGCGTCTGGACATCCTCCTGCGCCTCGTGCAGGCCGCGGGCGGCGAGCTCGGCCAGGGCATAGTGCCCGGGGCCGGGCAGGTCCACCAACAGCGCCGAGTAGCCGTGACTAGTCGGCCAGGACAGATTCAGGCAAGCGGTGCGCCCTGCGGGCAGTTGGACAGCAGCGCTGGCCTCGGCGTGCCTTTGCAGGGGCGCCAGTTCGATGAGTTCAAGCGTTTCGGCGTCGAGCAGGGCGTCGTCGCGAGCGTCCTCGCCGCCCCCGTTGGTCTGCACCTCCAGCACACCGTCGAAGTCCAGCAGCTCGCCGTCGGCCCCGGCGATATCAAGCAACACCAGGCCGCCCGTGCCCCGGGTGGAGCCGGTTGGTGCGGTGGGGTCTCGGGGCGCCGCCAGTTGTCGCACACGCGCCAGGACCGCCGCAACAATGGTGGCTGCGGCGGCTATGAACAGGCCGATGACGCGGCGCCGGCTCAGCGGTGGCCGCCGCGCCGGCTCCCGGGAACCGTCGGTATCGCGGTTCCCGGGGCCGTCGCGGACGCCATCATCTCCGGCAGTCATCTGCGGTCCGTGTCATCTCAGTTCGGTGGCGGGTACGAAGGTATAGCCCTCCGCGCGGACGCCCTCGACGATCTCCTGCAAGAGCGAGACGTCGTAGTAGGGGTGGAAGAAGAAGCTGGCTGTGGCGTGGGTGTTCACCAGGTTCGCGTGCGCCGCGGCCACGATGTCCGCGGGCAGGCGCGGCGGGTGCTGGTTGTAGGACTCCAGTTCCACATTGCCCAGGTTCTCCGGCAGCACATGGCTGCCGTAGGGGTCATTGACGGCGTAGGGGAAGAACTGCCCGAAGTAGTCGAAGCTTCCGCCGGTTCCGCCGGTCAGTAGGCCAGCGTGCAGGAGCTCGCGCTCGTAGCGCACCTGATAGACCTGGTTAATGCCGTTGTAGGCGGCGGCCGTGGCCGCGTAGTGGGGCGTTTCGAATACCGTCGGCTCGGGCAGACCGACCTGGGTGAAGACGGCTCTGCCCTCCAGCACCCGCTGGGTGGCCCAGGCGGTGCCGGTGCCGGGCAGGTCGCCGCCGATCTGTACCCAGGAGTCGTTGGCGCAGGCAACCGCCGGCGCGGTGTTGTCGTTTGAGTCGGTGCACCAGGAGCGGATGAACTCGAAGTCGTCCGTGCTCACCGCGTTGTACGGGTTGCTCAAGTCGGAGAACTGGTGGCGGGTGCCGTGCTGGATCAAAGTGCCGCCATTGGCGACGGCGTAGGCAAGCACTTCGACCAATTCCGGATTGTCCGCCAGGGTGATGGTTTCGGGGACCGAGTCGTTGTAGACCCCGCCCGGGTCGGTGTACACGGGCACGACGGCGATCTGGAACGGGACCCCCGCCCCGACCAGGTAGTCGACGATGGTGCGCAGCTCAGTGCCCGTCGTGGCGGGGCTGACATCCTCGATGCGTACAGCCGCCTGCCGGATGGTGGCCGCCCCGGGTTGGAGGATGTCGAGCACGATGTCTGCGGCGGCCAGGTAGCGGTCTCGCTCCGAGAGGTAGGACAGGGGGATCTCGCCGATGTAGGTGAGGTTTCCGGACTTCAGTGCCCACGGGAAGGAGCTGCCGGTCGACTGCGCAATGGACGCGCAGTCGGTCGCCGTGCCCGCCGCGTCGGAGCAGTTGGCGGCCCCCAGGACTGTGACCTGCTCCGGGTTGGTGATCCGGGGGGCGAGGATGCCGCCGGTGTTGAGGGCGTTGCGGGCTAGATTCTGCCCGTTGTAGGCGATGCTGGTGACAGTGTCGGTGGAGTCTATGTACGAACTGGCCGCGTCCCAGCCATACCGGGTGGTGAAGGTGGCGCGATCCTGGGTGTCGGCTGCCAGCTGCCAGATGTTGAAGCCGGACCACAGCACGGGCACGTCACCGGTGAGGACGTCCTCGATGAAGGCCCGGGGCAACGGCTCGTCATAAGTGGATCCGGAATAGATGACCGCCGTGAAAGAGCCGGCCAGGCCGGCGACATAGTCGGTCACCGGCATGGCCGTCACCGTGCCCGAGTGAGAGGCCAGCATGCCCATGCCTAAAGCGTAGTACTCGCCCAGGTGCGCGTACTCACCGGTCGAGTCGAACAGCACCAGAGTGCGGGCCGGGCCGGCCTGTTCGGTTGAGAATGTGCGTGCCGACGCCGGCAGGGCGACGTTGGCCGGCAGGTCGCGTATCTCGGCGTCCGCGTCGGCGGCCTTGACCGGCCGGGCTAGCTCCGCCTCGTCGACGACGCCTGCGGCCACCAGCGGCAGAGTCTGGTCGGCGGCCGCCACGGGCTCCGGCGGCGCCTCGACCGCCGCCTCCTGGGTGATGTCGACCGGGATTATGGCAGGTTCGGTCTCGGCCGCTACGGCGGTCACGGCGGGGCCAGTGGTGGCTGGTACCAGCAGGGCTGCCACCAGCATCAGGCCGAGGACGGTGCTGCGGCGCCGATTCAGGAATCTGGGAAGCACTCAGTTCTCCTTGGTGATGGGAATGTTTCTTTCAGGGGTGAAGTCCGGCACACGCTCGCCCACACCGGCCAACGCTGCCATGGCGGCGATGACGCGGGCGCACGCCCGCCCATCGCCGTACGGGTTGGCGGCATTCGCCATGCGCGCGTGAGCATCGGCGTCGTCCAGCAGGGTGCCGACCGCTTCGACAATCGTCTCCTCGTCGGTGCCGACGAGTCGGGCCACCCCGAAGCTGACGGCCTCCGGGCGCTCGGTGTTCTCCCGCATGACTAGGACCGGCTTGGACAGGGCCGGCGCCTCCTCCTGCACACCACCGGAATCGGTGAGCACCAGGTGGGCACGGTTCATGAGAGTGCAGAACTGCCCATATTCAAGCGGCTCGGTGACGACCACATTGTCCAATCCCTCGATATGCGGCAGGATTGCCGCCCGCACCTTGGGGTTGCGGTGGGCGGGCAGCACGATGAGGTCGTCGGGGTGCGCGCGTGCCACGCGGGCGACCGCGCGACCTATTGCCTGCATCGGCGACCCCCATGACTCACGGCGGTGCGCGGTCACCAGCACCACTCGTCGACTGGTATCGGCCGTGGCATCAGCCAGGGCGGGATCAGTGAACGGCACCGGCCTGGCCACGGCGTCCAGTAATGCATCAATGACGGTGTTGCCGGTGACTACGACGTCTGCGGGATCGGTGTTCTCCCGCAGCAGGTTTTCGCGGGCCAGCGCGGTAGGGCACAGGTGCAGGGAGGCAACCCGTGTCAGCAGCCGCCGGTTGGCCTCCTCGGGGTATGGGGAGGCGATGGATCCGGTGCGCAGCCCGGCCTCCACATGCGCCACCGGCACCTGGTGGTAGAACCCCGCCAAGCCGGCGGCGAATGCGGAGGTGGTGTCTCCCTGGACCGCCAACAGATCGGGGCTGAGCTGCTCAATGGCGCGCTCCACCCCCTCCAGTGTCCCCACGGTTACCTGCGTCAGGCTCTGGCCGGGGCGGTGGATGTCGAGATCCACGTTCGGGATGATGCCGAAGAAGTCATTGACCTGATCGAGCATTTCGCGATGCTGGCCGGTGACGACGACTACCGGCTCGAAACGCTCGTCGTGCTGCAGGGCGCGCACCAGTGGGGCCATCTTGATGGCCTCGGGCCGGGTTCCGTACACCAGCATCACGCGTGGGCGGGCACCCGCCGCAGTGGTGGCCAAGGTGTTTTGCATGTGTCTCCTCAGGGGTTTCAAGGGTATGGATGAGACTGGCCTTGCGGATGTAATAGCTGCTCAGGGCTTGGTTGGCGTGATCGTCACGTCGACGTCGGCGTCTTCGGTGTAGGCGGCCGCAGTACCGGACCGGTAGGGGTAGTCGGTGTCGGTCACGGAAACCAGATGCTCGCCGTCCACCGTGATGGCAGCGGTCATTTTGCCGCTTGCGGTGGTGTCAATGGTGATGTCCACGTGGTGCTCCCGACCGACGGCGAAGCGTGGAGTGTTGCCGGAGGCCAGGAACTGCTGTTTGCCGGGGTAGGCGGGATTCTGTTTGGACACCTCCCACCCGTTGGGTTTGAGCACGAGCGCATAGAAATGGTCATTGTCCTGATAGCTCCATATCAGCCAGGCGACCTCCCAAGGATTTGGGGTGCTGCCCCGCCGGAGCTGCCTGCGGGTGAACATATTCGCCTCGAAGGTCGTGACCCGTCCCGGGGCCACGCTGACTTCGCGTGAGACGGCCAGTCCCGCGTGGGTCTCGTCCGCCGCGGAGGCGGAAGCAGGCCTGAGGCTCACCGTCTTGCCGCTGCACGACGCCGAGCCGTACCCGTCGAACACCAGGTCCCAGGCCGTGCAGTTCATTTCCTCACCCCTGACGAGCCCGGCAGCGGTAAGGGTCGCTGCCATAACAATCGCTAACACCGCTGCGGACAGCTTGCGCGGGCGGCGTCGCCGAGACCTTCCAGCGGTGTCGGTCATGGTTGGGCCTCCTGAGTGACTACTTCGGGTGCGGAACCGTGCTCCGCCTCACGGGATGTCTTGGCCCAGCCGGACCTGCCCAAGAACTCACGCGCCAGCGCTCGCCAGCCGAAGACTCCTGCGAGCAGGCCGTAGAGCACGAAGACGTGGCACCATGCCACGCAGCGCACAGGCCCAGCGCCCTCTTCGCGCGCATACAGCCAATACACCAGGGCATACAGGTATGACGGCCCGAAGGCCAGCAGATATGTACCGGGCACCCACGACCACTGCTGAGGCACACCGCGAATCACATTGATAATGCACAGCGTCAGCATCAGCAGGAATGAGACAACCATCAGGGAGCCGACGAGCAGCAGGTAGGGACTCAATACCTGCCACAGGGTATCCGCACGGGCGCGGCCCCGTAGGTGCCGGGCGATGAAGCCCAGCAGGTTACGGGCCTGCAGATTGCCCTGGAACCAGCGGGTGCGCTGGCGAATCAGCCGCCGCAGGGAGGTGACGCCCTCCTGATGCACTGCGGCGTCGCCCCTGAACTCGTTGATCCATCCGGTGCCGTTGAGCCGGATTCCCAGGTCGAAGTCTTCCGTCAGGGACCGCGTCCAGGGACTCCTTCCCAGCGCGTTCAGCGCGGCCAGCCGCACGAACTGGGCGTTTCCCCCCATGCCGACGCTCCGCATGCGGCGGCGCCCCTGCTGAAAGATCGACGTGAAGGTGACAAACTCGATGTCCTGCATCCGGGCCAACAACGAACCGCCGCGGTTGGAGATGCGCACGCCGAGCTGGACGGCACCCACGGTCTGGTCGCGGAAGGCGCCGCGCACCACGTCCCAGGCGGTGGGGTCGAGGTGCCCGTCGGCGTCGACTACGCCTACTATGACGTGCTCGGGATCGATGTCCCGGTATCGCTCACGAACGATCTCCACAGCGTGGTTAAGTGCCTCGCCCTTTCCTTGCCGGGCGTTGGGCGGATCGCGTCGCAGCAACGCGACGCGCGGGTCGGCGATGGTGCTCACGATCTCGCTCGTCGCATCATCCGACCCGTCGTCGACCACCAGGACGTGCAGCGCCGGATTGGGGTCCTCCAGCAGACGCGCCACCGATGGCCCGATCACTGCGGCCTCGTTGAGGCAGGGCATCAGCACCACGATCTGCAGTGGTGTTCCAACCGGATGCGGTAACGGCGGTGACATGCGCTCCCGTTGCCCGGCGCGCCTGCGCCTCCCGGCCAGGGTATAGGCACCACACGCCAGCACCAGCATGTAGGTCAGCGCCACCACCACCATGCAGACGGCGGCCCAGAATCCGACCGCGTCCAGAGCGGCCGCGAGGCCTTCGTTGGCGATGACCCGACTGAACTGATCCCGACTCATGCCGCAGCCGCTCCCGGCTCGCGGGGTTGGCCGATGCCTTCGGGGGTCTGCGTTGTCGGCGCCCCGCTCGCGTCGGCAACGCGGGCTCGGCGGTACGCGAGGGATCCGTAAAGATTGAGAGCAAGAAACAACAGGGCGATCACCAGGAAACCGAAGCCCGACAAATCGAGCGACACACGGGCGAGGACTTGCAATCCTCCAGGAAACCCGCCGGAATCCGAGCAGCCCACACCGGGCGCAAACAGTAGAAAGGGCATGCTAACTCATTCAGGGACAGGGACCAGGGAGCAGCACACAAGCGATGTCAGGTTGACCTCGTGTACTTACCTGAACAAGGTAACACAGTTCAGCCGGGAATACCGTCGCGAACGCTCACCAATACCACAGATGTGCGGCATCTCCTATTTGCTAGTCACCCCGTTGAATGAGGCAACCTGGATTCATGCAAGCGAAACCTGAATTGGTGTCCGCCAATTTAGAACCCTCAATTCAACATCACTAATTCAGCACCGCCGGGCGCGGGCCGCCTCACTGTGTGCGGGCAGGTTCTCGGACTCGGCCAGCGCGGTCAGCGGCGCGGTCATCGCGGCCAGTGCATCGGCGTCGTAGTTGATGAGTTGAACCGGCTTGAGGTAGGCCATGACGTTCAGTCCGGCGGCGAAGCGGGCGGTGCCACCGGTGGGCAGGACGTGGTTGGAGCCGGCCAGGTAGTCGCCCAACGGGACCGGCGAGTAGGGGCCGACGAAGATGGCGCCCGCGTTGTGAATACGGCGGGCGACGGCGGCGGCGTCGACCGTCTGGATCTCCAGGTGCTCGGCCGCGTAGGCGTCCGCGACGGCAATTGCCTGCTCCAAATCCCGCACCACGACGATCGCCGACTGCCTGCCGGTCAAGGCGGTGTGGGCGCGCTCCCGGTGACGGGTGGCGTCCAGGCGACGGGCCAGCGCGGTGTCCACGGCGTCGGCCAGGGCGGGAGAATCGGTGATCAGCACCGAGCCGGCGTTAGGGTCGTGCTCGGCCTGCGAGAGCAGGTCGGCGGCGACGTATTCCGGGTTGGCGCCGGAGTCGGCGACGATGGCGATCTCGGTGGGGCCGGCCTCGGCGTCGATGCCGACGGCGCCGCGCACCGCCCGCTTGGCGGCGGCCACATACACGTTTCCGGGCCCGGCCACGACGTCGACCGGCTCGCACAGGATGCGCCCGTCGCCGCCGCCGGCCAGGGAGTCGGCGCGATCGACGTCGTCAGCCGCCTCGGCGCCGTAGGCGAACATGGCGATGGCCTGGGCACCGCCTACCGCATAGACCTCGGTGATGCCCAGCAGCGCACAGGCCGCGAGCACGGTGGGGTGGGGCAGGCCGTCGAAATCCGCCTGGGGCGGGGAGGCCAGGGCGATCTGCTCCACACCCGCCACCTGCGCGGCGACCGCGTTCATCACCACGGAGCTGGGGTAGACGGCCAGGCCGCCGGGTGCGTACAGGCCCACCCGGCGTACGGGGATCCAGCGCTGGATGACGTGCCCTCCCGGGATGATCTCGGTGTCGCGCTCGACTGGCAGCTGGGCGACGTGCCCGGCACGGTTGTGGGCGATGGCCAGTTCCAGGGCATCGCGCACCTGCGGGTCCAGCCCGTCCAGGGCCGCCTGCAGGGCCGACGCGGGCACCCGCAGGTGGGCCGGACGCACGTGGTCGAAGCGCTCCGCGGCGTCTCGCAGCGCGGCGGCGCCACGCTCACGCACGTCGGCGATGGTGGGAGCCACGGCCACCAGCGCGGCGGCGACATCCTGGTCGGCACGCGGCAGGGCCGCCGCCAGTTCCCCGGCGGTCAGGTTCGAGTCACGCAGGTCGATGCGGTTCAGCAGCATGGTGAGAGCCTACCGGCTCCGGTAGCGGCGGGTGCGCACGTCATCAATGACGCCGGACCAGTTCAGGCCGAACCCGAAGGCGTAGGCGTGCCCGGCGGCGTCGGTGTAGGCCGCGTAGTCGAAGGGCAGGTCCTCGCAGTGCGCCTCGACGGCCTCCATGGATGCCGGCAGCGTGATCGGCAGCAGCCCCCTGGGCTCGAAATCGCCGGCCAGCAGCTCCCACACGGCCCGCTGCTGCACGCCGAAGTCCACCACGATGGCGTCTGCGTAGGGCTCAAGCTCGGCCAGCACGGCCGGGTTGTGCAAGCGCACCACCACGACGACGGGCCGGTCCCCCATCGACTCGCGGGCGGTGATGACCGCATCCAAGTCGGTGGCGTTGGCGGCCCGGTTGGTCTTGCCGCGGTAGGCGCGGTCCCCGGTTTCACGGAAGTCGCCGGCGGCCAGGGAGCGGGGGCGGGCCGTGGCGGCGGTGTAGGGGCAGTACTGGAGCGTGAGCGGCAGGTAGCCGTTGCCGCCGGCGTCACGGTCCGCCGTCGAGTACGGGTTGGAAAGGGGCGACTCGATGAAGACGACGGCGGCGTTGGCCTCCTGCGGGGTGTCGGCCCGCATGTAGGGCGAGGCGGCGGCGTCGAAGGGGTCGATGTCCCGGGCGGGCTCGCCGCCGCGCATGAAGCCGGGCTGGGCGTCCACATGACGCGTGGGCACCCACACGCGGTGCACGTCGGTGCCCAGCGGCAGCACGGGCGCGGCATCGTCTGCGGCGTCGTCGGAAACGGCTACGGCGCTACGGTTCTTGAGCAGCACCAGGCTGTCACGCTGGGCGGCGCGGGCGGCGGCGGTGAAGGGCTCGCAGCCGACGACGGCGGTGGATCCGGCCGGGTCGAGGTAGGGGTTCTCAAACAGTCCGGCGCGGAAGAAGACCCGCAGCAGGCGCGAGGCGGAGGCCTCGAAGCGGGCGCGGGCCGTGGCCTCGCCGTCGCGGGCGACGATACGGCGGTAGGCCTCGATGATCGGGGCGGCCTCACTGTTGCCACCGAACTGGTCCACGCCGTTGTCGATGGCCAGCTGGTGGCGGCCCGCCACATCCAGGTCCTCCACGCCGTAGCAGCGCTGACCGAAGTGGTCGATCTCCGGGTCGGGATCGGCGGTGATGCCCCAGTCGGTGCACACCACGCCGTCGAAGCCGTGGCCCTCGCGCAGCAGGTCGTGGACGATGGCGCGGTTGTAGGCGTTGGCCCGCGGCGGCGTCGGAGCGCCTTCGCCGTTGAGCACCTTCCCGTCGGGGGTGCGGTAATGCCAGGAGATCGTGTAATAGGGCATGACGGCGCCTGCCGATCCGGTGGGGCCGTCCAGGTGGAAGGCGGCGTCGAAGGAGCGCACGTGCTCGGACTCGTTGCCGCCGGGGTAGACGGCGAACTTGCCGAATCCGTAGTGGGCGTCGCGGCCGCCCTCACCGGTGCCGCCGCCGGGCCAGTGCTTGACCATGGTTGACACCGACGCGCCGCCCCAGCCGGGGTCGGCGTAGGAGACGGCCGTCGGCGGCAGGTCGGCGTGGCCCGGAGTCAGGCCGAAGGCGGCGCCGGTGCCGTCGGGAGTGGTCTGCATGCCGTCGCAGTAGGCGCGGGTGTAGTCGGCCACCAGGCCGGAGTGCGGCCCCCAGGTGTCCTGCAGCCGCATCCAGCGGGGGTCGGTGGCGATGTCGATCTGGGGGCCGAGCGCCGTGGTGATGCCCAGGGCCCGGTACTCGCGGGAGATGATGGCGGCGTACTCGGCCACCCGGTCGGGCTCGAACAGGGCGGCCATGCCCAATCCCTCCGGCCAGCGGGACACATCGGCGGCGGAGGTGGCGAACTCGGCGCCGGAGGCCTCCGCGGCACCGTTGCGCGGGTCGGTTGAGGTGTTCACCGGGATGCCCAGCGGTTCGGACTCCGCGAGCGCCTGCATGGCGTTGTTCCAGCGGGCGGCGGTATCCGCATCCTGGAGGGTGAAGACGAGCACGTGACGTACGTGGTCGGCGGTGAGCATGGCGCGCTGCTGGTCGGTCAGTGCCCAGGCGGGTACGCCGGCCTCCGGGTAGGGGCGGCCGCCGTAGGTGCCGGCGAAGGGGCCGACGCCGGGGTTGGGGACCGGCTGGTGGGGCGAGTAGAGCATGAGCCCGGCGATCGCCTCCAGGCTCATCCGGGAGGCGAGGTCGGCGGCGCGCGCGGCGGCGGGCAGCCGCCAGTCCTCGTAGGGCAGCAGCGTCCCGGTGCGGGCCAGGTCCTTGAACAGGCGGCCGTCGACCTCGATCACGGGGGCTGAGGTGACCCCCAGGGTGGGGCCGTCGTCCTGCGGGTAGAGCGTGACGGCGGGCTCGGCGTCGACGGGGACGTCGGAGTGGGAGTCGGGATTTGAGCCGGTCGTTGGGGTGGTCACGGAAGCTCCTTCTTCGGGCGACGACGCGCGGGCGCTGGGGCAAGCATCGCACGAGCGCCCAGGGTTGCGCCGTCTTTCCACAGGCCGGGCGACAGACACCTGAGCACGGGGTTATCCACAAGCGCCGGACAATCGTGTCGTATGCCGGCGTTACCGTGAGTGCGTCTCCGGAGACCGGACGGCAGGCGCCGCTGCGTATCCATTGCAGGGTCCTATGTCCGGTCCCGACCGTTCCGACCTGAGGTGCCCAATGCGCAATTCCCTCCGTTCTCCGCGTTCTCCGCTCCCCTCGCGCCCGGTTTGGCGTGACCATGTCCACTGGATCGGCTACACGCTGGCTGCGATCGCAGTGTGGGTATTCATGTCCACAGCCCTGTTCCCGGCGTGGAGAGCCGAGACGGAAGACGGCGGCCAGCTCCTGCTCATACTGGCCGCCCCTCCGCTGTTCCTGTTCCTGGTGTGGCAGGCGATGAGCCGGTTTGGGCGTTGCACCTGGCGGCACTGGCGTGCCTACCGCTTCGCGCATGGACACCCCACGCGCCGCGAGGCGCGGATGCTGGCGATGGTGCATGACCATCAGATGGCGATTGAGCATGCACGGGCGGTGGCCACGGACCTGGCAACGACACAGTCTTTGGACCTCGGCCCGGCCTGGGACGTCAATCTCAATCACGGCGAGCGAATCCTGTTCAACGGCTCCGCGCACTACTCCCGGTTCTACGGCCAGGAGGTCACCTACTGGGAGTCGAGCGCCTTCTTCTCCGGCTCTCCCCTGTTCGTAGTCGCCGGCCTGGGTGCGACGGCGCTGGGAAACCGCGCACGTCGCAATGCTGCCCTGCGTCAGGCCGCCGCCCAATGGCGCGAGGGGCAGATGACCAGATGCTTGGTGACCGATCAGCGCATTCTCATTCATCATCTTGACGGCAGGTGGCTGTCCTTCTGGTTCAGCGGTGCCGTGGGCATCTATCCCGCTCTGAATGAGGACACCCTGATCCTGGAGTTTGACGATACCTCACCACTGCGGGTGCAGGGCCCAGCCAGCCTGATCGCCTCGGTGAGCGCGATTTGGACCGCGCACGGCGTCCAGGGGCTGTTGCGGCACCCGGCGCTGGAGCCGATCCGGTAGCGGGCCGCGGTGTTCGACTCCTCGTACAGCCAAACCATTCGCCCCCTACGCTACCGTCATGAGACTCGCCAACCCGAACTCCGCTTCCGCGGGCGCCCTGACCGACTCCCAGCTGGACCGCGTTGAGGGCGTGCTGCTGGCGCAGGCGGTCGGCGATGTCATGGGGGTGCCCTACGAACCGGGCGAGGTGCCCCTGGAGGGTCCCGCGCAGTTGCTCGGCGGCGGCTTCGGCGACTATGCACCGGGCGAGTGGAGCGACGACACTCAGATGTCCCTGTACATCGCCGAGATTACGGCCACGGGCGCGGACCTGACCGAGGACGCGGCCCTAGATGAGATTGCGCGCGGCTGGTGCCGTTGGGTGACCGTTGACGGCGCCACCGATGTGGGAGCCCAGACCCGCGCGGTGATCGACGCCGTCGCCGACACCGCTGCTGCGCCGGGAATCGCCGCCCGGATGCGGGCAGCCGCCGCGGACCTGCATGCGCGCACCGGCCGGACGGCGGGCAATGGTGCTCTGATGCGCAACGGGGTCGTGGGCCTGACCCGCCTGGGCGACCGCAGTGCGACGGCCGCCGCCGCCCGAGCGGTCGCCGAGCTGACGCACGCCGATCCCCTGGCCGGGGACGCCTGCGTGATTCAGGCCGAGATGATCCGTGCCAACGTGATGGCACCGGCGTGGCAGGGGATGCCGTATTTCGGGGCCAACGCCTTGGCGACCCTGGACCTGATTCCCGCCGAGCGTCGCGAGTACTGGCATGACCTGTTCGACGGCGGGATTCTGGACGCGGACCACTACCAGGCCCCGCCGGCCGGCGACGGCTTCGCGGTGCACGCACTCGGACACGCGACACTCGCCTTCATCTTCGCCAACCGCGCCGGCCACCGCTCCGCGGCGGCCATGAGCGGTGACCGCGGGGAGGTGGCGCGCGTCTGGATGAATCTGCTGTTGGACCGGGCGGTGCAGGCCAGCCAGGACAAGGACACGGTCGGGGCCATAACCGGTGCGATCGCGGGCAGCTACCTGGGTGCTAGCGCGCTTGACCCGCAGTGGGTCGCGGCCGTGCACGGCCTGCCGCGTCGCAGTGACGGCACCGACCGCACGGCCGCCGACCTGCGCGCCCTGGCCCGGGCCACCGCCACGGCCGGGCTGAACCGTTAAGGCACTCCATTTGCATTCAGCCAGCTCGCTATCCGCTGCCACTCGACTCGCCCCGCAGCAACCTCCACCACGCGGTCATAGGCCTCGTCGTCATCGACGTCCAGTTCCACGCCGTTGAGTCCCAGGAAAACGACCGTGCAGAGCCACCCGAGCCGTTTATTCCCATCGACCAACGCGTGGTTACGAACAACCGATTCCAGGAGGACAGCCGCCTTCGCCGCCAAAGTCGGGTATGCGTCGTGTCCGTAAAGAGTGGTCGTTGGCCGCTGCGCTGCGGCGGCCAACAAACCCAGATCCCGTACCTCCCGCACGCCGAGGTCGGCTGCGAGTGCAAGTAGGTCTTCCAAATCGAGGAAACGTACCCTCACTCACCGAGCCTCCGCAGGAGATCGGCGTAACGGGTCCGAGTCTGCTCGGAAAGCTCGGCCAGCCGTTCCTGATGCAGGTGGCGCTCGGCCGTCTCCACAATCGCGCGCGCAGCGGCCTCCTGCTTAGAGATGTTCTGCGCCGCGGCCAACTCTCTGAGAAGTCGATCCTGGCGCTCGTTCAGCCGCAGAGTCATAGCCACTCAAGAATGATACCAGTTTGGTGGCAGGATCCAGGTGCTGCCGAGAGGCCGGCCCTTATCATCCTCCGCCCCCAGCCGGCGCATCCCGCCGATCGACGATGTGCACGGGCCCCTGCAGGCCGCACTCCCGCAGGGCGGCGTCGAGTTCCTCCACCAGGGCCTCGATGCTGGTCAGCCCCGCCGCCACCTCCGCATGGTCGATCCACAGCGCTGCCACTCCCCCGATCTCGGGCACCGGCTCAATGACGAAGCGCTCCGCGGCCGCCTCCTGGAACAGTTCCAGATCCTCGGAAGGGCCGTATACGACCGTCTGCGCAGATGGAGGCGCCTCGGGACCGTTGCCGAACAGCGGATCGTGCAACCTCACCTCCACGAACACGGTGCCGTCCGCCGCCTCCGGCCGTCGCGTGCCGAGGCGACGCGGCCGACCGCGCTCGCCCGCACGTGGCTCGGGCAGCCCGGTGCCCGCGTAGGCGAAGGCGCGCAATCCTGCGGCGTTGAGGGCGTCCGCGAGTGCCGCCAGGCGCGCGTCCGCCAGGCCGTCGACGTCGGCCAGGAGCAGCCAGTCGGCTTCGGGTGTAGCCCGATTCAGGCGAAACCCGGCCCGCCGCGCGGTTGCGGCCACCTGCGCCGTCGCGTCGAGGGGAAAGACGCGCACGAAGGCGGTGTGCGGACCGGCCCGGGTTACCAGCGCCGTCGGCAGGACCAGCCCGGTATCGAACAGGTAGGGCACGCCCGGCATGGAGCGGGACGTCATGCCGTCACCGGCGGACGGGTCGGCACGCCCATCGGCGGACTGCGGATCGGCTGGATGCGGATCGGAAGTGGGCTCGGTCATATGCGGAAGATATCCAGGAGGTACGACACGAATTCGGCGGGCTTACCGGAGACTCGGCGAGTGCCGGGAGTCGCCGAGCTACGCGAGCGGGACACGATATTGCCGCCGAGCTGTCCACCGGTGTACGCCGGGAGACTTCCACCGCGCGAGCCGTCACCCACAGTGAACGTTCACAATTCGTGGCCGGTCCCACTATCATGGCGCCCATGGGCCCGGCCGGGCGCGACGTCGCAC